>NZ_JBSFTC010000033.1:0-67440 GCF_053590415.1 Nonomuraea sp. NPDC003201 | reverse complement strand
TAGGCGGCGTCGGCCTCCGCCAGCGCCCGCGCCGCCTCCTCCTGGGTCTCCGGCTGGAGCACGACGAGCTCCGGCACCGCCTGCTCCAGCCGGGCCCGCCAGCCCGCGGTGGCCGGATCGTGCGGCGGCAGCAGCACCAGGGTGGCTGGGCTCACGCCCTCCTCGCCAGTCCGGACTCGGTGATCTCGTACAGCAGCGGCTCTCCCGCGAGGTAGCGGGCCAGCTCCTCGGCCATCGCCTGCCCGTGGCGGCGCCGCTCGAAGCCCAGGCTGCCCGCCACGTGCGGGGTGACGACGATGTTGGGCATCGTGAACAGCGGCGACCCGGCGACGGGCGGCTCCGGTTCGGTGACGTCGAGGACGGCGAACAGGTCGGTCCGCCGGCCCAGCACGTCCACGAGCGCGGCCTCGTCGACGAGGGCGCCGCGCGCCGTGTTGATCAGGGTGGCGTCGGGCTTCATCGACTCCAGCAGCTCGGTGCCGACCAGGCGCTGCGTCTCGGGGGTGAGCGGCGAGTGCAGGCTGACCACGTCGGAGGTGGCGAACAGCTCCTTCAGTCCGACGAGACGCACGCCGAGCTCCGCCGCCTGCGCCGGGTCGGCGTACGGGTCGTAGGCCTGCACGTCGAGGTGGTGATGGGCGAGCAGCCGCGCGGTGGCCCGGCCCGTGGCGCCGAGCGAGACCAGCCCGACCACCGCGTCATAGGCCCCGATCTCGGGCCCGCGCGGGGCGGTGGCCGCGGCGGCGCGCGCGGCCAGCACGTAGCGCCAGCCGTGCTTGAGCGCGTAGAGGATCTGCGAGAGCGCGAACTCGGCGACCGGCTCGGCGTTGGCCGTGGCCGCCGAGGTGACCCGCACTCCCCTCGCCCACATCTCCGGGGTGACCATCGGCTTGATGGAGCCCGCGCCGTACAGCACCAGCGAGAGCCTGGGCGCGGCGGCGAGCAGGGCGGCGTCCAGCTTGGGCGCCCCCCACCCGGTCACCAGCACGTCGAGGTCGGCGAGCACGTCCGGGGTGATCCGGTCGGCGGTGAGCGGGGGCGAGGCGATGGTCAGGTGCCGCTCGATCGCCTCCCTGGCCTGGGGGCCGTAGACGTCGTCGAAGCGGTTCGGGTCCATCACGTACAGCCCGTTCAGCATTGCCTCTCCTTCACGCGAGCCGCCGCCCGCACGCTGGCCAGGCGGGCAGGCGAGCCCAACCCGGCGTGGTAGTAACGTAGCTGCCGCGCTCCCCCTGCGATGAGGTCCGCGGCAAGTGCCGGGATCCGGGCGTACCCGTCCTCCAGCACGGTCAGGTTGGCGACGAGGGGGATCTCGGTGCGGCTCGCCGCGGCCTTCACCTGGGCCAGTGCCGCCTCCTCCGGGCCCCAGCACTTGAGCACGTACGCGTCTACTGGCGCGTCGAAGGAGGCCAGGTCGATCCCCACGTCGGGGCCGGTGACCTGCGGGTCGTCGGTGGCCATGAGCAGCAGCTCGCGGCCGCCGGCCGGCACCGCCACGTCCCGGACCAGGTCGGCGATGACCCGGCCACGGTGGTCGTAGACGGCCTGGGCGCGCTCGTGGCCGAGCGCGTCACCCAGGCTCTCCCCGGCGGGGACGCCCTGCTGGAGCTCCCCGTCCACGGCGGCGCGCACGTCGCGCGCCAGCTCCTCGACGTCCAGGCCGCGCTCCGCCAGCCCGCTCCGGCAGGCCGGGCAGAGGCAGAGCGACAGCAGCGCCCGGCCGCAGGCGGACAGGTGGGCGCCGGAGGTCTTCTCGTGGTGGCCGGCGTGCTCGGCGCCCAGCCAGCCGCACGCCTCCAGCATCAGCGCGGGCACGTCGTACTGCTCGCAGACCTCGCTCACGAGGGTGAGCGCGTAGTCGTGGACGGCGGGCTGGGCGGGGCAGAGCGCGTAGGGGTAGGACTCGCCGTACGCGTTCCTGACCGTCAGGTCGGGCGCCTCGCGGCCCAGCACCGAGGAGTGCGTGAGCACCATCCAGGCCTCGGCCCGCAGCCCGGCCCCCGCCAGCGCGGCCAGCGCCGTCCCGAACCGGTCCTCGTCCGGCACCCCCCAGCTCGGCGGGTACGGCTTGAGCCGCCCGCGCCAGCGCTCGGGACGCAGCCGGAAGTAGGCCGCCGCGTGGTCGGCCTGCACGATGCGGTGGCGCGGATGCCACGCGGTGGTGGCCCGGACCGAGTGGTAGGCCGCCTGCAGGGTCACCGTGCTCACGCCGAGTCCGGCGATGCGCTCGGCCGCCGCGGGGTCGCCCACGAGGTCCCAGGTGTAGGCGAACGCGCCGTGCCTCGTCTTCAAGCGGACTGTCACCCCTTCGTGGCGCCGGCCAGGCCGCGCGTGAAGTAGTTCTGGAAGAACAGGAAGATCGCCAGCATCGGCAGGAACGAGATCGTCATCCCGGCGGCGAACCCGGTCCAGTCGGTGGCGTGCTCACCTTGGAAGGAGAGCATCCCGACGGCGAGGTTCTGCAGGTCGGGCTGGCCGAGCGTGAACACCAGCGGGATGTTGAACTCGTTCCAGCTGCTGATGAACTGGAAGATGACCACCACCGCGATGACCGGTTTGGCCAGCGGCAGGATGAGGCCGAACGTCTTGATGAAGCCGGCCCCGTCGAGCTTGGCCGCCTCGAACAGGTCGCTCGGGACGCTGGAGAAGAACCCGACGAACAGCAGGACGTAGAGCGCGCCCGCGCCGCCGGACATGGCCAGGATGACGCCGGCCCGCGTGTTCAGCAGGCCGAGGTTCTCGATGAGCACGAACTGCGGGACGATGATCGAGGCGACCGGGATGAACAGGGTCCCCACGATCATCCGGTAGAGCAGGGTGCGGCCGGGGAACTCGTACCTGGCCAGCACGTAGCCGCACAGCGCAGCCTTGACCAGCTCGACGAGGGTCGAGGCGACCGAGTAGAGCACCGTGTTGAAGAAGTATCCGGAGAACCCGGCGTTGACCCAGGCGCGTACGAAGTTGTCGAAGTTCAGCTGGTCGGGCACGAGGCTCGCACCGCTGGTGAACATCCCGGCCTGGGTCTTGAACGCGGCCGAGATCGTCCACAGGAACGGATAGACCCACACGAGCCCGATGACCACCAGGATCGGCAGGGCGATGAGGTTGGCCCGCGTCCTGTGGCTGCGCCGGGCGGCCCGGTTGATCCCGGTGGTCTTGGTGATCGTCGCCATCAGACGCCGTACTCCTTCCTGAGCCGCTGGGCCCGGCGGACCGCGACGCCCTGGGCGGAGACCAGGACGAAGGCGATGACGGAGAACAGCAGCGCCGCGGCCGAGGCGTAGCCGTAGGCGAACGGCACCGAGCCGAAGGCGTTCTGGTAGATGAAGTAGGACACCACGTACGTGCTGGTGCCCGGGCCGCCCGCGGTGAGGGTGACGACCAGCCCGAAGACGTGCATGGCGTTCACGATGCCGAGCAGGGTGATGATCACGGCGACCGGCCTGATCATCGGCAGCGTGATGCGGGTGAGCTTCTTCCACTCGCCCGCGCCGTCGATGTCGGCCGCCTCGTAGACCTCTTCCGGCACGTTCTGCAGCGCCGCGATCCAGTAGATCATGTACTGGCCGAAGATCTGCCAGACGGAGACGAGCACGAGCACGAGCAGCGCGCTCCACCGGTTGGCGAACACGTCGAACCCCTGGTCGACCAGGCCGAGGTCGCGCAGGATCGCGTTCAGCGCGCCGTTGGACGGGTTGAGCAGGTAGGTGAAGACCAGGCCCGCCATGGCGACGGGGATGATCAGCGGCGCGAAGAACAGGGTCCGGAAGAACCGCTTGCCGCGCAGCCACTTGCGGGTGAGCACGATCGCCGCCAGCAGCGAGATCGGGAGCTTGATGACGGTGGTCAGCAGAGCGAAGATCAGCGTGTTGACCACCGAGAGCCAGAACAGCGGGTCGACCAGGATCGAACCGTAGTTGCCGGCCCCGACGAACTGGTCGATCGGGCCGATGCCCGACCAGTCGAAGAAGGAGTAGTAGATCGTCGCGGCCAGCGGCCAGAGGGTGAAGCCGAGGTAGAGCAGGAGGAAGGGGGCCAGGAAGACGACCAGCCAGACCCTGTCGAAGCCGCGGACGCGCTCGCGGGAGTGATCGACGCGTTCGGGCGCACGCTCGGCGGGCGGCCGGTCCCTGTCCGGCGCCCTCTCCCTACCGGGGGCGGGGGCGGTGGTTGTCATGGATGTCCTCACGAGGGAGAAGGGGGCGCCGACCGGTCAGTTCTTGTACATGTCCTTCGTGTAGTCCTTGGTGTAGTCCCAGTCGGGGAAGGTGTAGCAGTCCATCGACACCTTCAGGCCGGCGGCGGCCTCCTGCTTGAGCCCTTCCTCCAGGGCGGTCTGGCGCTGCTTGACGATGGCGGCGCCCACCGACTCCAGTGACTGGCCGCTGACCAGCGCCTCTCCCATGGCCTCCCACTCCCCGTCGGGGCTCTTCGCCAGCGCGTTGACGTACGCCTTGGACTTGGCGATGTCGGGGCACTTGAGCAGCGGCACGGGAAGCTGGACGCGGTAGCCCGGCTGCGCGGCGATCTGCATGATCTGCTTGAGCGCCGGGTCGCTGACCATCTTCTGGTTGTCGACGTAGGCCAGCGTGCCGAAGGCGCTCTTGTAGTACTGCTTGACGAAGTAGCCGTTGGGGTCGGTCATCCACTGGATGAACGTCCACATGGCGTCGGCGTTCTTGGTCTGCGAGCTGACCCAGTACTTGTTGCCGTCGTACTTGCGGCCGGCCGCGCCGGTCTGCCCGTCGTCCGGGTTGAGGCGCGGCGCCACCACGTACTTGTCGCTGCTGAAGCCCTGGCTGGCCCACACGCTCGGCACCCAGGTGCCGTCGAAGAAGATGCCGGCCTGGTCGGCGGCGAACTGCTGGCGGGAGAAGTTCTTGTCGTTGGTGCCCGGCGCCAGGTAACCGGCCTTCTTGAGCTCCTGGATGTAGGCGAAGGCCTTCAGCTGCCCGGGCTCGGTCAGGTCGAACTTGCCGGTCTTGTAGTCGAAGAACTCGTCCGTCGAGACGCTGCTGATCATCGCGTACCAGATCCGCTGCATGTCCACGCCCTTGGTGGGTGCGGCGATGCACTCCGCCTTGGTCTTGGCCTTGATCTGCGCGCAGGCGTTCTTGAGGTCGGTCCAGGTCTTGGGCGGGCTGTTGACGTCCAGCCCGGCCTGCTGGAAGACCTGCTTGTTGAGGAACATGTAGCCGGAGCCCCAGTAGAGGTTCTCCGAGAACGGGAAACCGTACGTCTTCCCGTCCTGCACGTTGATGCCTTCCAGGAAGGACCCGTCCGGCCAGCGCTTGGTGAAGTCGGCGGGGACGGTGCCGCTCGGGCTGAGCGGGCTGATCCACTTCTGGTCCAGCAACTGGGACAGCCCGGTCGCGTTCCAGTAGAACATGTCCGGCGCCTGGTTGCTCTGGAAGGCCAGGGGCAGGGTCTTCATGTAGTCGGCCTGGGTGATCGAGCGCCACTCGATCTTGATGTTGGGATGTTCCTTGGTGAACTGCGCGCCGATGTCCTTGTGGAAGTTCACCTGTTCGGCGGAGAAGTCCCAGATCTGCAGCGTGGTCTGCGATCCGCTGCCGCCGTCGCGGCCGGTGCTCGACGTGCCGCACGCCGCCACGAGCAGCGAGGCCAGGATCGCGGTGATCATCGCGGGCCGATGGAGTTTCATGAAGCCCTCCCGAGAGACGGAGGTCAGAGGGGTGTCGGGCATCGGGTAAGCGCTTGCCCGAGAGGTGGGTCCGAGAGTAACCCCGGTCACAGGCCGATTCAAGACTTGTGAGAAAGCGGTTTCAGATCGATGCTCGGTCCTGACACCTGTCCGTGGATGACCCGTACCGCCAAACATATGCTGGTCTGCCTGGCACTTCTCGGCGGCGCGCGCCGATAAGATCATCAGCGCGGCGCGCCGGAAAAATCTCTACAAGCGCTTTCAGAACTTCGGGAGTACGTGTGCGCCTGCTCGCCTTCACCAAGCCCTTCGGCCCGATCGACCCCGCCCGGCTGGCCGAGACCGTGGCCTCGGTGGGCGCCGACGGGGTCGACCTCGTCGTGCGCGAGGGGCAGACGGTCAGCCCCGCCGACCCGGGCGGCATCGCCGTCGTCGCCGCCGAGCTCGAGCGCCGCGGGCTCACCCTCGACGTCGTCACCACCGACCTGCTCGACGCCGACGCGGACGCCGAACGGATCATCGCGGCCTGCGGCGAGAGCGGCGTCCCCCTCATGCGGGTGGGCTTCTTCCGCTACGACCCCGCCGCCGGATACCGCCGCCAGCTGGAGGAGTCCAGGGCCGCCCTGTCCCGCCTGGCCGCCGTCGCGGCCCGGCACGACGTGCGGCTGGCGGTCCAGTTGCATCACGGTACGATCCATCCATCCGCCTCGCTCGCCCTCGCACTCGCCGGCGATCTGGACGATGTGCGCTTCTACGCCGACCCCGGCAACCAGGCCAAGGAGGGCAGCGAGGCATGGGCGCTCAACGTCGACCTGCTGGGCGATCGGATGGCCTGCATGGGAGTGAAGAACGCCGTCTGGCGGTCCACCGCGGACGGCTGGGTGTGCGAGTGGCAACCGTTCGCGGATGGAGGCGTGGTCCCCTGGCCGGAGATCGTCCCCGGGCTGCGCGCACGCGGCTACAGCGGAGTGCTGTCGCTGCACGTCCACTACCTGGCGGCCGACCCGGCGGCGGCCGTACGGCGGGATCTTGATCATCTACGCGGGCTGCTCGGCTGACGGGCGTTCCACGGGGGGAGGAGGAGCGGGTGCGTAATCTGCGGCAGGGCCGCTCGGCCCGGGTGACGATCAGCGACGTCGGGGCGGCGGCGGGGGTGTCGGCCTCGACGGTCTCCCGTGTGCTCAACGGCACGGCCAAGGTCGCCCCCTCGCTGGCGGCGCGCGTCCACGACGCGGTCAGGCAGCTGGGCTACCGGCCCAACGCCGCGGCGCAGGGGCTGGCCCGCGGGGAGTGGGGAACCATCGGCGTGCTGGTCCCCAACCTGGCCAACCCCTACTTCCCCGACGTGCTCAAGGCGGTCTCGGCCGTGGCCCGCTCCCACGGGCGGCGCGTCATGGTCATGGAGTCGGACGACGACCCCTCGATCGAGCACGACCTGGTCGCGGACCTGATGCGCAGCTGCGACGGGGTGCTGCTCTGCTCCTCCCGCCTGGAGCGCTCGGACCTGGTCGTGCTGACCGCCCGCGACCACCCGCTCGTCCTGCTCGACCGGATCGTCCCCGGCATCGCCGCGCCCGCGGTCTCCGCCGACTTCTTCGGCGGGATGATGCTGATCTGCGGCCACCTGGCGCAGCTGGGCCACCGCCGGGTCGCCTACCTGAGCGGGCCCGAGGTGTCCTGGGCCAACGCCGAGCGGATCAGGGCGCTGGAGGCGGCCAAGGCGTTCGGCATCTCCGTCACGATCCTGCCGTGCGGCTCCACCAGCCGGACCGGGTACGACGCCGCCGCCGAGGTGGCCGGCACCGGCGCCACCGCGCTCACCACCTACAACGACCTGGTGGCGCTGGGGGCGGTGACCCGGATGCGCGAGCTCGGCGTACGGGTCCCCGAGGATCTGTCCGTGGTCGGGTTCGACGACATCGCGCTGGACCACGTGGCGCACACGAGCCTGACCACGGTGTCGGTGCCGCGCGGGCAGCTCGGCAGGCAGGCGGCCGAGATGCTGGAGGCCCTCATGACCGAGGGGCACGACGGGGAGCCGGTGTACCTGCCGATGGAGTTGCACGTCCGCGACAGCACGGCGCCGCCCCACTGTTGACAAGTGCGGCCGGCGGCGGGAACCCTGTCTTTCTGAAAGCGCTTTCCCAGCGGAGGAGAGAGAACCCGTGGACACCGACGACCGCGCAGGGCGGCCTGGCAGCGACCGAGACGATCTGCAGCGGCAGGTCCTGGACCTGGTCGCACCACTGACCACCAGATTCAGCGCGGGCGGGGGGCGGCTGCGGCTGGGGTTCAACACGGCGCACTACGACCAGGCCGCCTCCGAGCTGGAAGCGTTCGCTCGGCCGCTGTGGGGGCTGGCGCCCCTGGCGGCCGGCGGCGGGGCGTTCGACCACTGGGAGCTCTGGCGCGCCGGGCTGGCCGCCGGGACCGACCCCGAGCACCCCGACTACTGGGGCGCCGCCTTCGACCGCAACCAGCGGCTGGTCGAGACCGCCGCCATCGGCCTGGCGCTCGCCCTGGCCCCCGAGCAGGTCTGGGACCCGCTGACCGGCCCGCAGCGCGACACCGTGGCCGCCTGGCTGCGGCACGCGGTCACCGTGGAGCCCAACGACAACAACTGGCTGTTCTTCCCGGTCATGGTGGGGCTGGGGCTCGACCGCGTCGGGGTCGCCCACGACCGCGACGCCAACACCGCCAGGCTCGACCGGCTGGAGGAGTTCGACCTCGGGCGCGGGTGGTACACCGACGGGCCCAAGTGGCAGCGCGACTACTACATCCCGTTCGCCATGCACTACTACGGCCTCATCTACGCGGCGCTCGGCGACGACCCGGCCAGGGCCGGGCGCTTCCGCGAGCGGGCCGCGGCGTTCGCCCACGACTTCCAGCACTGGTTCACCGGCGAGGGGGTCGCGGTCCCGTTCGGCAGGAGCCTGACCTACCGTTTCGCGCAGTCGGCGTTCTGGGGGGCGCTGGCCTTCGCCGGGGTCGAGGCGCTGCCGTGGGAGGTGACCAAGGGCCACCTGCTGCGGAACGTGCGCTGGTGGGGCGAGCAGCCCATTCGCGACACCGCCGGGCTGCTCACCATCGGCTACGGCTATCCCCAGCCGCACCTGGCCGAGCAGTACAACGCGCCCGGCTCGCCGTACTGGGCCATGAAGGCTTTCCTGCCGCTCGCCCTGCCCGCGGAGCACCCGTTCTGGGCCGCGAAGGAGGCCGACGCGCCGCCGCTGCCCGAGGTCAGCACCCAGCCGGAGGCGGGCGTGGCGCTGCTGCGCTGCGAGGAGGGGCGGCACGTGGTGCTGCTGAGCGCGGGGCAGCACGCCCCGTGGATGCGGCACGGCGCGGCCAAGTACGCCAAGTTCGCCTACTCCACGCGTTTCGGCTTCAGCGTGCCGGCCGGGACGCTGGGGCTCGAACAGGGCGCCTTCGACAGCACGCTGGCGCTCAGCGAGGACGGCGAGCACTGGCGGCCGTGCGAGCTGCCGTACGACGTCTCCGCCGCCGACGGCGTGCTGCACGCGCACTGGAAGCCCTGGGACGACGTGGAGATCGAGACCTGGCTGGTGGCGCTGCCCCCGTGGCACGTGCGGGTGCACCGGATCAGGACCGGGCGGGCGCTGCGCACGGCCGAGGGCGCCTTCGCGGTCGACCGGGACCGGCCGCCTACCCGAGTCGAGACCGGTACCGGGTGGGCCAGGCTCGACTCGCCGAACGGCCTGTGCGTGATCGAGGACCTGTCCGGCGGGCGGGAGGGAGCCCTGGTCACGCCCCTGCCCGGCACCAACGTGTTCGCCCCGCGCACCACGATCCCCACGCTGACGGGCGAGCTGCCGCCCGGCGAACACCTGCTGGCCTGCGCGGTCCTCGGCCTGGAGGCGGCTGAGGGGAGCGAGTGGCCCGAGCCTCCCGCGTGGGATGCCGTCGAGCCGCTGCTCGGTCCTGCGCCGCGGCCGTGATCTTGATATCGGACAGCGGGCGGCCCGCCAGGTCGCCCGCTGTCCGGGGGCTCACCGGCAGAGGCACGCCGGGTTTGCCGTACCGCTTCCTGATCGCGTCACAAGACCACCCTCGCGTAACCGATCCGCCAGCCTCTCTCCTTCACGTCGGAGACCCTCTTGTCTAGCTTCTTGGTGCTGTGCGCGGTGTAGAAGATCCCTCTTTCGCTGGAGGACGTCTTCTTCGTGACGATCGACATATGGTCGACCCCGTTGTGGTTCTGCGGATCGAAGTCCCAGTACATGATGTCGCCGACGCGCACGTCCGAGAATGTGGAGCGCCATTGGATCCGGTGGCGGTTGGCCATGTGGCTCATGCTCTTCGTGACGATGACGAAGGTGTTCGAGTCCTTGCCGACGGGGGCTGCCCAGAACCAGTTGTTCGGGTTCTCGCGTTTCTGCTTCGCCGTTGACCCGTAGTTCCGGATCTCCAGGACGCCTCCGCCGAATCGCAGCGCTTTGGAGGCGAAGTTGGTGCAGTCGCCGCCGCGGTGCCAGAAGTTGTCGTACTCCTGGTGGCTGTTCCAGTTCCTCCTGGCCCAGCTGGCGATGCCGGACGGGTTCACGTAGTCGGCCGAGACGGTGCCCGCCGGGGCATCGCCGGGTTCGGGCACGGTCGCGTCTTCGTTCATGTCCGCCGTGGCCGACCCGTCGGGGTAGACCTGGGAGTCGACCGAATCGCCGTCCGCCTGGCCGGTGAGGCCGTCGGAGGAGCCGTCCGGATGCTGACTCTGGCCTGCCACGACGACATTGAAGGAATAGTCCGCGTCGTTCTCCTCTTCTTCCGTGGTCTTCTCCCCGGTCGGGTCACGCCGGAGCCTGGACTGGTGCACGGTCGCGCGGACGGTCGCGGTCCTGCCGTCGGCCGACAAGGAGACAAGGGTGTTGCTCAGTGTGGTCGTCGAGCTTTCCTGAGCCCCGCCGTCGGCGTCAGCCTCGGATTTCGCGGCCACGAGCGCTTGCTCGTCCGCCTGGAGCAGCGACTCGAACCGATTGCCCTGATCATGTCTGCCGATCGCGTCGGAGGCGCCCGCGAAACGTCCCTCGACGATGCCCTCCCGGCTGTCCAGATATTGCGTGACAGCGTCGAGGTATTCCTGCCCATCGGGAACGGCCTGCGGTTTCACGGCCGCGGTGGCGCTCCAGGGGCCGCTGCCTTGGTCGTTCTCGGCGCGTACCCGGAAGACGTAGGCCGATCCGTTGGCCAGCCCGGTGACGACGGCCCTCGGCTCGGACGGCGTCAGTGTCTTGACGACGGTTCCCGCGCTGTCGAGAACGTCCAGGTCGAACCCTGTGATGCGCGTGTCACCGGTCGAGTCGGACGGCGGCCCCCAGGTGACGAGCGCTCCGCCGTCACCCGGCCGCACGCTGACGTTCTGCAGGGTTCCCGGCGCGCCCGGCGGAACGTAGGTGACGGTGATGGTCAAGGGGACGCTCACGCCGGCGGAGCCGAAGGTCACCTCCGGTGCCGCGGGATCGGTGGTTCGCAGCGCGAGCTCCGCGAAGCCCTGACCGTCCTGACGGTCTCCCTGTACGGACCCGGAGATGTCGATCTTCGGGTTGGCCAGGTCCACCTCAGCGAACGGCTCGTCCAGCAGCTTGGAGGAGACCTCGGCCCCCGACGCGTCGGCGGCGAGGCCGTCGGCCAGCTCGTACGCCGACACCTTGAGGGTGGCGGGGCACGTGGC
This sequence comes from Nonomuraea sp. NPDC003201, assembly GCF_053590415.1. NCBI lineage: Bacteria > Bacillati > Actinomycetota > Actinomycetes > Streptosporangiales > Streptosporangiaceae > Nonomuraea > Nonomuraea sp. NPDC003201. The sequence goes on along the minus strand of NZ_JBSFTC010000033.1, from coordinate 56,089 downwards.
GGCACATGTGGGGGTTCCGAGATCGAGGGTTGCCGAGGCGATCTCCGCACCCGCCGGGATCGCGGTGAGGTCCGCCTTGAACGTGGAGATCAGGCCGCCTCCCACGTGGAACACGGCGGCCTTCTCGAGCGGGCAGGCGTGCCCGTCACAGGCGTCGGAAGCCGTCTTGGCACCCCGTATGGCGAGTACGCCGGCGCCGAGGGTGGTGGATCGAGTGGGTTTGTCCGCCGTCGGTCGCGGAGCTGTGAAGGTGACGGGGGCGGTACGGGCGCTGCAGGCGGAGCCGACACACGCTTCCATCTGCCACTTGTAGACGGCGCCGGGCGTGATGAGGTCGGAGGAGACCTTCAGGGCGGCGCGCTGCCCGCCCTGAACGGTGCTGGACCCCGCCGGGCTCGGCCCCACGACGGCGCCGGCACTGTCGTAGAGGTAGAACCTGGCGGTGAGCGGCTCTCCCGAGGGCCGCAGGAGCACGCCCGACAGCACGACGGCTGACGGGTCGCTCACGCCGGTGGCAAGGCCGGTGGGCACCTTGGGCACGTCCGTCGCGAACGGTGTCCACGACGACCAGCCGCTCGCTCCGGTCGGGCTCGTCACCCTGACGCGGAACCGGTACGACCCGGGGTTCAGCAGGGCGCCCGCAGGCGGCGTCCAGGTCGCGGTGGCACCGGAGGCCACCGCCTTGGGGCCTCCCGTGGCGACCACGTCACTGCTGCCGGCCTTGGTGACTTCGAACGTGTAGTTCAGCGGCGCTCCGGCGGGATCGGTCGCCTTGGCCGACAGCGTGGGCGTGAGGCTCGCGACGGTGTTGACCGCCGGGTCGGAGGAGGCTCTGGGCGCGATGTCGAGCCCTGAAGGGGTGCCGATCTTGTAGGTGAAGGTGACGCTGAGCGCGGGTTCCTTCTCCCCCTGGGCGCCGGAGACGTAGTTCGAGGAGTAGTACCGGCGCCAGGTCGAGGCGTCCTTCTCGTCCGCGCCGCGCAACTGGATGCCGTAGTCCGGCTGGCCGTCGGCCCATGCCTGCACGATGGCGTCGGTGTCCCAATGCATGAAGTCCTGGGGGCAGCTCGCCGCCCCGTGCGCGGTCTTCGTGATCACCGCGCCGCTGGTCGTCGTGGCCGGCTCCGAGCCGTACTTGATGGTGTCCGGATCCCAGGCCGCCGTGATCCGGCGTGCCTGCACCCCCGCGCTGGGGTCCACGCACACCGATGACCAGAACGTCCACAGCCGCAGGTCCGTGTCCACGATCTGGGTGCCGCGCAGGTCCTCGATGTGCCGGAACTTCAGGTACGAGCGGGCGATGTGGGAGCCGTCGTACGTGCCCGCCTTCAGCTCGGTCGAGCCGCGCTGCGAATCGGGGATGTCGCTCTGCACCCAGGTGTCGGTCTCCACGGTGAGCGTGCTCGTGGGGTCCACGGTGACGGGGTACTTCACCGCCGGGTCCGAAAGAAACCTCGGGTCCGGCTTCAGCACCAGCACCGCACCGTCGCCGCTCTGCCGCACCGTCGTCTCGATGGCGGCCTGATGAACGGGCTCGCCGGAGCGCTCGTCGGTCGTGGAGTCCCACATCCGCGGGGCCGGCGCCGACGCCAGCACCTTGCCGGCACCATCCCGCAGGTTCAGGCCGTGATCGGCGGCCTTGGCAAGCCTCAGGCCCTTCGTGACCACCGGCAGCGTGAACTCCAGCGGTCCCGTCGGACGCCGGTGCAAGACGATCGAATGGCTGAACCCGTTCGGCAACGCCCTCACGGTGAGGTCACCGCCGGGCACCACGTTCTCGTAGGTCGCCGTGTCCCCCTTGATCTGCGGCGACGGCAGAGCCTTGCCCCACGAGACCGCGAACGAGCGATCCGCGCCCCGCACCTCGGCAAAGGGCTCCAGGCCGCCGTCGGACAGGCGGACGTCCGATGCCACGGCCTTCGGCCGCAGTCCCGCCTGGCCGTCATGCACCAGGGACGTGTCGATGGGGCGCCACTCGCCGCCGTCCTTCACCCGTACCGGGCCGGGGAAGGTTTCCAGCGTGAACGTGCCGTCAGGGTTGGCCCAGAGCGAGGAGCTGTCGCTCTTCTCGCTCTCCACCTCCACCCGCGTGCCCTGTGTCTTCGCCGATCGCGCGGCGGCCACCCGGTCGGCCGGAGGGCTCCCGTCGTCGGCCACCGCGGCCGAGCCCCCGGAAACCGGTCCGGCCAAGGACGCGGCGACCATCAGGGCCACCAGGCCGCCGAGCGCGCCCCCGCGCCGCTCACCCACCGCGCGGCGACCGGCTAAGAGACCGCCTGTCCCCCGTGATCGTTTCACCGTGTTACCTCCTCGTCGCAGCCGTCACAGGCTGTCGTCGCCGGCCGCCGCCCCGTCCGTCACCGGCACGCCTCTGGGCCGGAAAGCCGGACACTCGCGCCCCGGAGAAGGGCGGCGGTCACAGACCAGCCATCATTTTCAGCGCGGCTCCGGCCGAGGCGAAGATCGTTCCATCACAGCGCAAATGTCCTGGAAGAGACCCCTGCGAGAGGGACCGGACACCGCGCGGCCCGGGCGCCGGCGAACTTGACCGCGCTGATCGCCGTCGAAGTAGGTGCTTCCGTCGGAGTGCACATGCCGAACGGGGCACGTCGATCGGAGGATCCATGGCGCTGAGAATCCATTTCACGGGCGAGGATCTCGCGCGAACGCGCATCGCCCCCGGGTGCGACGCCATGTGGGAGGTGATGCTCAGCCTCTACAGGTTGCGCCGCCGGGAGCGGACGATCGTCTTCAGTCAGTGGAAGAGGGAGGCGCTGGCGAGGGTGCCCGCGGCGACCCGGATACTGACGACCCTCGCGCCCGCGCGAGGCTATACCGTCGACTTCCTCACCCCGCGCACCGAGCCGGGCTCGATGGTGGCGGGAACCGAGGCCCTGCGCCGAACCACACGTGAGCGGCTACATCTCGACCTGACCGAGTTGTCCTGGCGCCATCCCGGCACGCGCTTGCCCGGGTGGGTCGGCCACCTCGCCGAGGGCGGCTCGCAGACGCTGGGCGCCGTCGCCGACGCGGCCGAGGCCTACTTCGAAGCATGCTTGTCGCCGTACTGGCCACGGATCCGCGCGCAGGTCGCCCAGGAACGCGCCCGCCGCGCACGAGTGCTCTTCGAAGGCGGCTGGGAGGCGGTGTTCGCCACGCTCCACCCGTCGGCACGGTGGAGCTTCCCGACGCTGGAGCTCGCCTATCCGGCCGACCACGACATCCATCTCAACGGCCGGGGCCTGGTGCTGCAGCCCTCGTTCTTCTGCAGGCAGACACCGATCACCCTGCGCGATCCCGAGCTGCCCCCGGTGCTGGTCTATCCGATCGAACACGACCCCACCTGGGCGCACGGCGACGCCCCCGACCGGCGTCCGACGCTGACGAGCCTGCTCGGCCCCACCCGGGCCCAGGTGCTCGAAACCATAGCCCACGGTGACTGCACCACCGGCGAGCTCGCGCGTCAGCTGGACATTCCCGGCTCGACCGCCAGCCGCCAGGCCACCACACTTCGCCAGGCCGGCCTGGTGACCAGCCACCGCCTGGGCCAAGCAGTCATCCACACCGTCACCGACCTGGGCACCGCCCTCCTCAACAATCACCACCCCGGCCTGATCGCCTGAGGGGTGTGCCATGTGGGCAGCGCCGGGCTCACACGGCGATGGGCAGGTCCGCGCGCTGGTGCAGGGATTCGGCGGCGTTGATGAGCATGCTCGTCGCGTGACCGAGCAGGGGGTTGGGGTCGGTGGCGCGGCACACGGTGAAGACCCTGCGGACCTGCGAGGGGTCGCCGAGCCGGAACACGCACACCTCGCCCGACTCGATCATCGCCAGCTCCGGCACGATCGCCACCCCCAGCCCCTTGCGTACGAGCTCGAAGGGCAGGTTGTAGTCGTTGGTGCGGAACAGCACGTCGGGGTCGAAGCCGCTGGCCGCGCAGATGTGCGACAGGTTGAGCGAGGCGTCCATCCCCTCGGTGTAGGAGATCCACCGTTCGGCTGACAGCTCGCCGAACTGGATGCGCTTGCGGGCGGCCAGCCGGTGACCGGTCGGCACGAGCACGTAGAGCGGCTCCTCCATGATCAACGTCATGGTCAGGTCCTTCGGCCAGTTGTGCGGCACCATGCCGTACTCGAAGACCACGGCCAGGTCGAGCCGCCCCTCGTTGACGGCGGGAATGGTCCGGTGCGGATCGCCTTCCTCGTAGCGGATGTCCACGTTGGGCCGGTCGCGCAGGAACTCGGCCAGCACGGCGGGCACCAGCCGGAACCCGGCGGACCAGAAGCTGCCGAGCCGCAGTCTGCCCCGGTGGGTGGTGGCGAAGGAACGCATCTCCTCCTCCGCCGCCTCGAGGTCGGCCAGCAGCCGGGCGGCCTTGCGGGCCAGCTCGGCCCCCGCCGCGGTGGGCCGGATGCTGCGCGGCAGGCGCTCGAACAGCTGGACGCCCAGGGTCCGCTCCAGCGAGGAGACCTGCTGCGAGATGGCCGACGGGGTGAACCCGAGGCGCTTGGCGGCGGTCCGGAGCGAACCGGTGGCGACCACCTCACGGATCGCCTGAAGCTGGGCGGGAGTAAGCATCGGCTCAACTTAACAGTCGAGCGATAAGCATCACCAGACCGCGAACCAACTTGAGGCGAGGCGATCGATCACCTGGGCGACTACCTGGGGCGGGTGAGAAAGAGGATAAGGAGGAGTGAACAGGATGTGCATCAATGCGCATGCTCGCTTACCTTGTCGTATCCAAACGGACCCCCAATATTGGTGTTTACGGAACGTAGTAGTACCAAGCGCGAGAGGTGGTGTCCTGCGCGATGCGGTTCACCCAAGCAGCCGCCGCATTCGGCCTGGCGGGACTCCTGTCCCTGACAGCTTGTTCCGGAGGCGGCGCCTCCCAGGCGGCCGCCCCGGCACAGCAGAAGAATCAGGAACTGCACGACCTGCTGCCCGACAAGATCAAGAAGAGCGGCACGCTCAACGTGGCCGCGGGTCACAACTACCCGCCGCTGGTCTTCCTCGACACCGACAACAAGTCGGTCATCGGCCTCGAACCCGAGCTGATGAAGGCCATCGGCCAGGTGCTCGGCGTCGAGGTGACGTTCAGCCAGGCCAGCTTCGACAGTCTCATCGCCGGTGTGCAGGCACGCCGCTACGACCTGGCCATCCAGGCGATGCTCGACAAGCCGGAACGCCGCGAGAAGGTCACCTTCGTCGACTACTTCAAGACCAGCAGCTCGCTCCTGGTCCAGGAGAAGGACGCCCAGACGATCAAGTCGCTCGACGATCTCTGCGGGAAGACGGCGGCCGTCGAGCAGGGCACCGCCCAGGCCGACGACGCCGAGCAGCAGAAGAAGAAGTGCACGGACGCGGGCAAGCCGGCGGTCCAGGTGCTGGTGTTCCCCGACACGGTCGGCTGTCTGCAGGCCGTCTCCACCGGCCGGGCCAACGCCTTCATCGGCGGCACGCCCACCATCACCTACCAGGCCGAGCAGTCCGGTGGCCGGATGAAGCAGGTGGGCGAGCCCTACCGCTTCCTGCCGTACGGGATCCTCGTCAACAAGGAGGACCAGAACCTCTCCAAGGCCGTGCAGCAGGCGCTGCAGAAGCTGATGGAGAACGGCTCCTACGCCAAGATCCTCGACAAGTGGAAGATGTCGTCGGGCGCCCTCGACAAGGCCGTGCTCAACGGCGGCGAGTCGTGACCACGACCGGGCAGACCGCTCCCCCGGCTCCACGGGAGCGGATCCAGGCAGTCCCGCTCCGCCATCCGGGGCGCTGGGTGAGCGCGGCCGTCCTCGGCTTCCTGGTGATCTTCCTGCTGCAGGGCTGGGTGGCCAACCCGCGCATGGAGTGGAAGGTGGTCGGCGAGTACCTCTTCTCCCCCGCGGTCCTGAGCGGGCTCGGCACCACGCTGCTGCTCACGCTCCTCGCCATGCTCGTCGGCGTCGCGGGCGGCATCGTGCTGGCCGTGCTGCGCATGTCGCCCAACCCGTTGCTGGCGGCGCTGAGCGCGTTCTACATCTGGGTCTTCCGCGGCGTGCCGCTGCTGGTGCAGCTGCTGTTCTGGTACTTCCTGTCCGCGGTGGTGCCGAAGATCGGGCTCGGCGTGCCCTGGGGGCCGACGTTCTTCGAGGTCGACACCAACCTGATCATCACCCAGCTCACCGCGGCGGTGCTGGGCCTCGGCCTGCACGAGGCGGCCTACATGGCCGAGATCGTGCGGGCCGGCATGACCTCCGTCGACCACGGTCAGACGGAGGCGGCCCACGCCCTGGGCCTGACCCGCTTCCAGACCCTGCGCAAGATCATTCTTCCGCAGGCCATGCGGGTCATCATCCCGCCGACGGGCAACCAGGTGGTCTCCATGCTCAAGACCACCTCTCTTGTCTTCGCCATCGCCGTACCGGAGCTCCTGACCTCGATCCAGGGCATCTACTCCAGGAACTTCCAGCAGGTCGCCCTGCTCACGGTCGCGTGCTTCTGGTATCTGGTGGCCACGACCGTCCTGAACGCCGGGCAGCACTACATCGAACGCAGGTTCAGCCGATGACGACCCTCATCCGCGCGGAAGGCGTGCACAAGCGGTTTGGAGCGCTCGACGTACTCAGAGGCATCGATCTGGAGGTCGCGGAGGGAGAGGTGCTGGCCGTGATCGGCCCGTCGGGCTCCGGCAAGTCCACCTTCCTGCGCTGCATCAACCACCTCGAACGCATCGACGCCGGCCGCCTCTACTTCCGCGACCACCTGATCGGCTACGAGGAGCGCGACGGGAAGGTCTACGAGCTGCCGGACAAGGCGATCGCCGCCCAGCGGGTGGACATCGGGATGGTCTTCCAGCGCTTCAACCTCTTCCCGCACATGACCGCGCTCGAGAACATCATGATGGCGCCGATCATGGTCAAGAAGGAGCCGAAGGCCGAGGTACGCGAGCGCGCCCACGCCCTGCTGACCAGGGTCGGGCTGGCCGACAAGGCGAACAGCCGCCCCGACCAGCTGTCCGGCGGCCAGCAGCAGCGCGTCGCCATCGCCCGCGCCCTGGCGATGCGCCCCGACCTCATGCTGTTCGACGAGCCGACCTCGGCTCTCGACCCGGAGCTCGTGGGCGAGGTCCTGGACGTCATGCGCGACCTCGTCCGCGAGGACGGCATGACGATGATCATCGTCACCCACGAGATGGGATTCGCCCGCGAGGTGTGCGACACCATCGTCTTCATGGACGACGGGGTCGTCGTGGAGTCCGGGCCGCCCGGCGCCGTGCTCGGCGAGCCCCGGCACGAGCGCACCCGGGCATTCCTCAGCAAGGTCCTCTGACTCCCGAAGGAAAGATATCCACGTGTCCCGCGTCATCGTTCTCGGCGCCGGAGTGCTCGGTGCCTCCGTCGCCTACCACCTGGCCGTCGCAGGGGCTCAGGTCGTCGTCATCGAGGCCGGCGGCCCCGCCGCGGGCACCTCCAGCGCGACCTTTTCCATGGACGTCACCCACCTGAAGACCCCGCGCGCCTACTACGAGCTCAACCGCGCCAGCGCAGCCCTGCACGCCACTCTGGCCGAGGAGCTCGAAGGCCCGTCGTGGCGGCACCCCATGCCCGCCATCCAGTGGGGCGACAGCGAGGAGAGCCGGCGGGGGCTCAGGGAGCGGGCCGTCCGCCTCAAGTCGTGGGGGCATCCCTGCCGCATCGCCGACCCGTCCGAGCTGCGCGAACTCGCCCCCGCCGTCGACCCGGCGGCGTGCACGGCGAGCGAGCTCGTGGTCCACGACCAGAGCGCGTGGTACGACGCCCCGCTCTTCGTGCAGCGCCTGCTCGATCGCGCCGCCACGCTCGGCGCCGACATCAGGTACGGCCTGCGGGCGCAGGCGCTGATCCGCGACGGCGACGCCGTCACCGGTGTCGAGACCGGCACGCGACGCTGGGAGGCCGACTGGGTGGTCAACTGCACCGGCCCGGACGCCGACCGCATCGCGGCCCTGGCCGGCACCGACCTGCCCATGACCCGGATCCCCGGGCTGGTGGGAGAGAGCACCCCGGTCCCCGGCCTGCGGCTCGACGCCATCCTGGCCACGCCCGAGGTCGACCTGCGCCCCGCCCCCGGAGACCGGATCTGCTCCATCTCCTGGCCCGTGGACGCGCTGCTGCCCGGCCAGAGCGACGACGCCCTGGCCGAGCGGTTGCACGCCGGCGGTCAGCGGGTCCTTCCCGCGCTGCGCGCCGCCCGGCTGGCCGGCGTACGCCTCGGCGTCCGGCCCGTGCCGGCGGACGGCCTGCCGCTGGCCGGCACGCACCCCGAGGTCCCCGGCCTCTACCACCTCGTCACCCACAGCGGCGTCAACCTGGCGCCCGAGCTCGGCCGGCTCGCGGCTCAGGAGATCATCGACGGTGACGGTCCCGGCCTCGCCGGATACCGCATCACCCGCGGCGTCACGGCCTCCGTACAGGACGAGAGCCTGACTCTCATGACCACCCGCTGACCCCGCCCGAGGCCGCATGCGCAGTGTGCGGCCTCGGGCGGGTCCGTCACCGGGATTATCCCAGCACGGCCTCGTCGTCGCAGCGGACCGTGACCAACGCGAAGAACACGTGCGTCCGCGCATCCTGGGAGACCACCGACTCGAACACGTCGCACGCCGTGAACCCGTGGTCGAGCGCGTTCTGCCTGGCGGCGCTCTCCGCGTCGGCGAGCGCCGTGTCCTCCACGACTCCTTTGCCGAAGCCGTCGAACAGCGCGCCGCTCTGGGCGGTGGCCGCGGTGGTGGTCGCAGTGACGGTCGCGGTGACCAGCGCCGCCGCGATCAGCAGCTTTTTCATCAGGTACGACATGGGAGCTCCTCACGGCTCGTCGGTGGGTCTACACCCGATGGGCGTTCCATCCCGTTCCACGCGCCGATGAGGACCGCGTTCACCCTCCTTCGGCGCGCCCCCGGTCGTACGATCACTGGGCATGAAGATCCCCGACTCGCCCGAGACCGGACCTGAGGCTTTCGAGGCGGAGCTGCGGGCCGCGGACTGGACCGCGTTCGTCCCGGAACGGGACCTCGTCCCGCTGCGCGCCGCACTCGTCGAGCTGGAGCGACACCACGGTGTCGTCGACGCGCACCGGTACGCGACCGAGCGGATCCGGGAGCACGGCGCGCTGCTGCGCCATCCGGACGTCCACCAGGTCGAGATCACCGCGCAGGCGCTCAGCCCGTCCGGCCGGTATCTGGCGGTGGGCGACTTCGGCGGCGACGACTACGACCGCGGAGCCACCCTGCAGATCTGGGAGGTGACCACCGGGCGGTGCGTCAACGTCATCGACTGGATCGAGGGCGGGATCGGCTGGCCCGGCTACGGCGAGGTCATCCAGTGGTCGGCGGACGATTCGCGCCTCGCCATGGCCTACCGGTCGAACAACGTGGGCGTCTGGGACCCGTTCGGCGAGAAGAACGAACCCGTCGGGACCGCTCGCCTCACCTACTCAGGACGCCCGGATCCGTTCGCGCTGGCGCCCGACGGCGTGCGCGCCTACGTGCTTCAGGAGGCCGACGCGCGCGCTCACGGCGCCGTCGTCCCGCTGGACGGCGGGGAGGTCTGGCCGGACGACCCCAGGATCGAGCCGCTGTCGGACCGCGCCCGGTTCGTCCTGGACCGGGTCGTCTGGTCGCGGGACGGCCGGCGGCTCTACGGGAACCTGCACGACGGGCGGATCTGCTCGATCGACGCCGCGTCGGGCCGCGTCACGTGGATGACCGAGGGCGACCGCAACTACAGGTGGCCGTCCGGCGAATGGAGCCCCGACGAAAGCCTCCTCGCCTTTCACCACGACGGCCGCCTGGTGATCGCCAACGCGCTCACCGGCCGGCGGGTGTCCGAGGGGCCCGGGTACGCCGAGGTGACGTTCATGTCGTGGGGGACGCGCCTGGCGATCGTCGAATGCGGTTCGCGCGTCGGCATCGTGGACAGAACCGGGCAGCACCGCTACAACCTCGACCTCGCGCTGCGGTCGCCGAGTTACGACCTGGACGTACGCCCCTGGGCCTGGGAGCCGGACGGCGAGCGGGCCGCGTGCCTGACCGCCGAGGGCGGCGTCGAGATCTGGTCGCTCGGTGACGAGGGAGGCGAACTGCTGCGCTCCTTCGACGCGCCCGCCGAGGCCACGGGGGTGCACTGGGGCGCCGACGACGTGCTCGTGGTGCTGGGCACGACGGTGCTGCGGTTCCTGCGCGCGGACTCCGGCGAGGTGATCGGCGACTTCAGGTTGCTGCGGCAGCCGTCCGCGCCACGTCCGCTGATGCTCGACGACGAGGACTTCGGGGAGGACATGTACCCCGAGCCGAACCCCACGTTCGCGCTGGACGACGAGACCTGGGCCGTCGCCCTGCTGCCCGGAGTCGTGATCGCCCCTCCCGGACGTGACGACGACCTGGCCGCGGCCCTCGCGTGGGCGCCCTCCCGGCGGTTCGCCTGGCCCGTGCACTGGGGTGAGCTGGAGGTCGTCCCCGACGCGCCCGCCGCGGCCGAACGCGTGCCCGAACCGCTGTACGAGTACCTCGAACCCTTCCGGGGCCGGACGACGGCGGACCCGGGTCCCCAGGAGTGGCCGCCGCCCGACACCGCCACCGTCGACGACCTTTTCCGCGCCTTCCGGGAGGCGGTCGTGGAGTACGGGGTCAACCGCCGCAACACCTGGGCCGGCGAGGCGCTCCACTCCGCGGCCGTGCTCAGGGCGCTGCGCGGGGAGACGGCCGGGGCGCTGGAGCTGATCGGGACGTGCTCCGAACCTCACCGGTCACGCGCCGCCGCCGAGGTGGCGATGCTCCTCGCGGCCTCGGGGCTGGAGGACGACGCGCGTTCCGTCTTCAGTCCGTACGACGGCAGGTGGGACGAGTCCGCCTCGATGGCGGGCTCCGTGGGCGCCGTCCATGCGCTGCTGGGCGACGGCGTACAGGCCGGCACGTGGTTCGACCGGGCACGGGAGAAGGTCCGCGAGAACGGCGGCGGCTGGGATCACCGCCTCCCGGTCGTCCGGGCGCTGATGGAATGCGGCCGCGAGGACGAGGCGCGCGCCCTGCTCGCCGGGGGCACCGGCGCGGCCGGCGACGACGTCGGCATCCCCTTCCTGGGTTACCTGCTGCGCAAGGGCAAGGTGGAGCTCGCCGAGGAGTTGCTCCGGTCCGGTGACGGCTGGTTCCGGGGCTGGGGCGCGCAGCGGCTCTTCGTCGAGCACGGGCTGCCGCGCATGCTCGTGGACTGGGGTGAGCGCTACCGCTGCTGGGTGGAGGAGACCGTACCGATCGCGGAACGCAACGCCGCGCACGGCCGCCAGTCCGCGCACGGCCGCCCGTCCGGGCCCGGCGGCGAGTCCGGACCCGGCAGCGCGTCCGGACCCGGCGGCGCGGAGGTCGAGGCCCTCGCGCGGGCGCGTGCCGAGCTGCTCCGCATGCCTCCGGCACGCCGCCAGGTCCCGACCGTCAAGCTCGCCGTCGATGCCGCCGAATGTCGTCACCTGAGCGCGGTGCTGGCCCTGCTCCCCGAGCTGCCGATGCCGTCCCACGGCGGCATCAGCTCCCACGACCGGCCATGGGTCGCCTCCACGGCCCTGCGCATCGTCACCACGGGCGTCGACGTCGACCCCTGGTGACACCCGGGCGGACGCCGGTTTAGCCCTTGCCCGCTGATGGGGCATGCCCTGGACTCTCGCGTCTACTGCTCGCCCTGGGACAGGTGGGCCTTGGCGTCGTCGTAGGAGGCGTCACCGCTCGCCCCGGCGGGCCGGTAGACCAGGTACAGCACGCCCGTCGCGAACGTCTCCGACTTGATCAGTTCCAGCGGGATGGAGCTCTCCCCCTCGTCGAACAGGCGCTCGCCCTTGCGGACGGCGATCGGGTGCACCAGCAGGTGCAGTTCGTCCAGCAGTCCCGCGGTCAGGAGCTGGCGGACCACCGAGACCGAGCCGCTGATGGCGATGCGGCCGCCCTGCTCGTTCTTCAACGCGGTCACGGCCTTGACCAGGTCGCCCTGGAGCAGCTCGGAGTTCCGCCAGCTGAACTCCAGGGGCTGGCGCGACACGACGATCTTCCGCGCGTCACCGAGCGTCTTCGCGAAGCCCGCGTCCTCGCCGCCCTCGGCCTCCCGCTCCGGCCACGCTCCGGCGAAGCTGTCATAGGTCTTGCGGCCCAGGAGCAGGGTGTCGGCCATCTGCGCCGTCACGGCGGCGCCCATCTCGTCGTTGAAGTACGGGAAGTGCCACTGTGCCGGCTCCTCGACGACCCCGTCGAGCGAGATGAACAGGCTTGCAGCGATCGTCCTCATGATGTTCCTCCAAGGAAGGGGCGGAGCCGTCCGGCTCAGCCGCTCTGATGTTCTGTAGCCTCGCGGAATCACCTTACGGATCTCTTAAGGTCTCCCTTCGGAACGGGACTTTTGCGTATGAACTGGCAGCACGACTCGGTGACCGCGGTGAACGCGTTAACCGCCCGGTGGGTGAAGACCTGTTCGGGTGGATCGGTCGTGATGGCCGGCGCGGGAGCCTGGCCGCTGCTGGCTCACCTGGCATCGGCTGCCGAGGGACGAGGTCGCGGGGAACTGCAGGAGGCCGTCGGGATGGACGCCGCCACCGCGTCCCAGGCGGCCCGAGCCGTACTGTCGATCATGGACGGATCCACGGCGATCCGGTCGGCGCTGGGCCTGTGGTCCCGGCCGGACCTGCCACTGCATCCGGCCTGGATCGCCACGCTTCCCGAAGGCATGTACGGCGAGCTGACCTCGGACTCCGCCGCGGACCAGCTCAGACTCGACGCCTGGGCCAAGGAGCAGACCGGCGGGCTCATCCCCGCCATGCCCCTCCAGCTGACCGACCGCGTGCTCCTCGTCCTGGCCATGGCGCTGACCGTCCGCACCACCTGGCTACGCCCGTTCACCGACGGCATCGACCTGTTCGAGTACGGCCCGTGGGCCGGACGTGAGATCCACGTCCTATGCCGCAGGACCCGCATTCTCGACCGGGCCAGAGTCGCCGACACCCCCGCCGGCCCGCTGACCATGCTCCGCGTCATGGGCACAGGTGGAATCGACGTCCACCTCGTTCTCGGTGACGAATCGATGAAACCCGGCCACGTCCTCACCGCCGGCATCGACGTACTGGCCGGGCGCCACCCCACCACCCCGGCCGGCCTCCTGCGTACGGGCAGCCCGGGTCCCGGAATGACCGTCCGTCACGTCCGCGACCACACCCCGGACGACGCCTTGAACGTCACGGTCCCGCGCTTCACCATCGCCTCCACGCACGACCTCCTGGACCTGCCCGAAGTCTTCGGCCTGGCAACGGTGACCGACGTGACCCGCGGGCACTTCCCCGGCATCAGCGCCCAGCCGCTCGCCGTCACCCAGGCCCGGCAGGACGCCGTCGCCACCTTCCAAGCCACCGGCTTCGAGGCCGCCGCCGTAACCGCCCTCGGCGCCGTCGCAGGCGCAATAGCCCCGCCGCCTCCCTACCGCGTCAGGCACATCGACCTCGGCTTCAGCCATCCCTTCGGATTCCTCACGGTCGACCGCCGAAGCCGCCTCATCCTGACCGCCGGCTGGGTCGCCGAACCCCAGAACCTGAGCAGCCTTGGAGACTGAAGGAGCCGAGCAGCCGGGCTGCCGTCAACCGAGGCGTGCGAACAGGACCAGTCCGGCGACGGTGGCGGCCACCCCGATCCTTGACCCCGGCCCGGCCTTGCTTGTCGTCGAGCCACACTCCGGCCACCGCCGCCGAACACGAGCCACGGGCTCCAGGCCAGAAGCAGGGTGAACCCGACCTGGGTCGCGATCCAAGTGCTCGGGCGTCCCTGGTCAGGGGGACGGTGGGGCTGAGGATGACGGCCGGCGCGCCCAGGGCGTTCCAGGCTCCGGAATGCTGTCCTCGGTCGCCACCCGGCCCCCGGGAACACCGGCCCTACGGACGTTGACGCGGCAGCAATCCGGGTGGCGGACTATCCGGACGCCACAACCTCACCGGCCGTGACCTGAGGAGGGTTGGGAAGCAGGGAGACCATGCGCTCCCGCACGAAGTCCGCGGCCGTCTTGGTTGATGCTTCGGCTCCAGCCTGATCTTCGAAGACGCTGGTGGAAAGCATCACCCCATCCCCGGCGTCAACCCAGAAGTAGGCCACGAACCCGGGGATCGGGCGGATGAGTGGCACGAACTCCTCATTCACCAGGCGTCCGGCCTCGGCGGGATCGGTTACCCCCTCGTACCGCCGTACCATTGCGTACATCGTCGACCTCCTCCTGGAGCCCGAGATCGCCCCATGAGGGAGGGACTACCCCCGCCACGGGCCCTGTGAAGCCAAGGGCCGGTAATGAATGCCACATTCAGGACCTGGAAAAGCAGAGAAGATGACCGCGCAGCCCCACCACGTCGACCACGAACTCATCCAGGCCGCGGCGCACGTCGCCCGCACTCGCTGCCGGGGTGACAACCACACCATGGCAGCCGCGGCCCGTGCCCGGGACGGGCGGATCATCACCGCCGTGAACGCCTACCACTTCACGGGAGGACCCTGCGCCGAGCTGGTCCTCATCGGCGCGGCAGCCGCCCAGGGCGCCTACGAGCTGGACACCATCGTCGCCGTGGGCGACCGCGACCGGGGCGTCGTCCCCCCATGCGGCCGCTGCCGTCAGGTCCTCCTCGACTACTTCCCCGCCCTCAAGGTCATCGTCGGCAAGGACGACCGCATCCGAACGGTCCTCATCACCGATTTGCTCCCCGAAACCTACGTCTGGGCCGACCACCAGCTCGACGCCGGGTAAACCGCGCCTCGTACGGTGTCAGCGGCGGGCAGAATGGGCGCGTCGCGCACGCCCGGCGCATCCACCGTCGAGGTGCTGGTCGAGTTGGCGGACCTCATCCGTACAGGACGGCTGGAGGTCCCGATCGCCGCCACCTATCCATCGGAACGGGTCCAGGACACCTTCCGCGAGGTGGAGAAGCGCCACCCGCGCGGCAAGATCGTCCTCAAGCCGTGACCGGCGCCGTCCGAGCGAACGCACCGGCCACCGCCGCGCGACGGTGTGGGCCGTCCCGGCGAGGGGATCTGACCGCGATACAACCCGCGTCAGTCGCAGGCCTGAGTACTGACGGGCTGGGTGGCGCCGGCGGCGCGGCGGGCGTCGGAGGCGACCTCGGAGGCGGTGAGCACGTACCCGGTGTCGTCCTTGCTGACGACGGCGGCGAAGACCACACCCAGCACCCGGCCGTCGGGGCTCAACAGGGGGCCGCCCGAATTGCCTTGCTGGACCTTGCCCCGGATGAGGTAGACCTCCCGCGTCACCTCGGTGACCCGGTAGATGTCGGGGACACGAGCCCGCTGCCGCGCCGCGACCCGGGCCGGCTGGGTGGTGAACCCCTGGTTCTTGGGATACCCGGCGATGATGGCGTCGTCGCCCTTGTCCGCCTCGGCGTCGAAGGTCAGGTACGGCAACCCGAGGTTGAGCGCGTACAGCACCGCCACGTCCCGCTGCGGGTCGTAGTGGACCACCACAGCGGGGAGCGATCGGCCTGTGTGATCGATGACGACCAGCTCGCTGTCGACCCCGGCGACCACATGCGCGTTGGTCATGATGTGATCGGGCGCGTACACGAATCCGGTGCCGGTGATCTGCTTGTTGCAGGAGCGGGCCACTCCCTGCACCTGAACGATGCCTGTCCGCGCCGCTCGCAGGCCGGCGCTGTCGAGCACCTCCGTGTCCGGCGGCGGAACGTTCACGGTCGGCTGGCCGGCGATCGCGTCCAGCACCGGCGGGAAATCGGATCGGTCGATGAACCGCTTGAACGGTTTCTGCCAGTCACGTGCCGCCTGGGGTATCGCCTGGTCCACCGTCCCCAGGATCAGTGAGCCGCGGATCTGCTCCACGATGGTGGTCAATGAGCTGGACACCAGCACGCTGCCGACGAGCCAGGCGATGACCAGCACCGATAAACCGGAGACGAGTGTGCCGCCCAGCGCGTCCAGCATTCTGCCCGGCTCGTGCCGCAGGTAGGAGCGGATCACCGCGCCGACAGTGGACGTACCGAACTGGAAGATCATCGCGGTCAGGAACACGATGATGATCGCCAGCATGGACTCCGGGACATCCCCGTCCACGATCAGGCCCGCGACAGGTGGCGCGATGTAGATCCCGAGCACGCATCCGCCCACGAAGCCGACGAAGCTCGCGGCCCCGACGATGAATCCCTGGCGATAACCGGAGACGCCGGAGAGGATGAGCAGGGTCAGCAAAATGAGGTCGAGGAGATCACCGGGCACAGACAAAGGTAAGCACAACATGAGCTCTGGCGCTTCACACGGATCGATCTCGCCAGAATGTGGAATTTCAGATTTCCTGAAGATGATTCCGGCCTACCCGCAGGAAGGGCGGGCGGGGCTCACATCGATCGCGGGTATCGCTCCGTATTTCCGCAGCGCAGCCACCGTCGCCTTCGCTCCGACCCGGCTGGAAGACCTCATCCTTCTCTTCACTCGCCGACAGGACAGCATTCTGCCTGGCGGATATCGGCCCGATTCACGCCTTTGTGCGCCATGCGAGATCGGCGCCGACCATAAACGCAATGAGTTGATCCATCACCCATTGTTGACGTTGCGAGTTCATGGCCACCACGCCGCTTCTCAATATCCTGCAAGGGTGCGCTCGGCCGGAGCCGGGATCGTTGGGGACTCACTCGTCCTTGCGCCAGCGGGCGCGCGCGTCGACCCGGTCGAAGACCCGGTGGTACACGTCCAGCAGGTCGGCCTGGTACTCCTCGGTCCACAGGGGGTCGACCAGGCACTCGGCGGGGCCCCTACGCCAAGAGCGCGCGCCGCCGAGCCGAGATCGTCGCCTCCGCGACCTCCGTCTTCTCGGCACGCGGTTACCGGAGCGGGTCGCTGCGGGAGATCGCCAAGCAGCTCGACCTCAGTCTGACCAGCGTCGGCCATCACTTCCCCAGCAAGAGCGCGCTCCTCGTGGCCGTCCTCGAGAACGCCGACTCCTTCGGATCGGACAGCCGGAAGCAGTGGCTCATCGACCCGCGACGTGACCTCGTCGCGGCGATGACGGCCGCGTTGCAGGACCTGCTGGGGCCGCGCACGTAGACACCTCGTCGGGCTTGGACCTCACACTCGCTGCGTGCGATCATCCTGGTCATGTCATCGATCAGAAAGGGCCATGCCGCGTAGGCGCCCTTCCCAGGTCCGTACGCGAGGATCGGCGTGCGGGACCCACAGAGCTGTGATCCATCATGTTCCTGGGCTCGGCCGTCGTCCCATGGCCGCGGTGATCACCCTCGAACACACTCGCATGTGGCCGGGCGCGGTGGCGGCGGCCCTGGTGGCTTGGCACGAGGCGGCCCTGGTGGGAACCGCTGATCGCCTCTTCCGTAGGTGCGAGTGCGATGAGTGCACGGGCGAGGCGCCCCGCCGGCGACTTCAACGCGCTCTCGTCGGCTTACCTCCGTGGGCCAGACCGCATCTGTATGCCTTGGTCCTGCCCGTCGACCTGTATTACCTCCGTCGAACCTCACCAACGCCCGGCTCCGCTTGGGCATGGTGGCAACGGCGTGAGGATCGGAGCGGGTAGAGGCGGGTACGGAGAGCGTGCTACGGGTGCGGCACGCGCGGTGGGGCCTCGTCATGATCGCGGCACTGCGTTGACGGGAATCCGAATGCTCGCGGTGTGTCACGAGATGGACCGGAGCCGACCGTGGGACCGGCGCCGGAGTCGGTCGACGGCCTCGGCCGTCTGGTCGTCGGCCGGGAGGAAGACGACGAGTTGCTGGGCCTCCGCAGGCAGTTCGAGCGTCTCGCGAAGCAGTCGAAGCCGGTGACCGGCCGGGTGGTTGAGCCGGAGAACGCCACGTCGCGGCACCACATGACGCTTCAGGCGGCGGGTGAAGTCGGGTCCGGCGATGGGGGTGAGCTCCGCGGTGAGCCACTCGAGGTTCTCGAGGGATGGCGCCTGCCACAGGTCGAAGGCCTGCTCGTCCGCGATGTCGGCCCAGTCGGCGAAGAACGTCCGGGCGCGGGGGTCGGTGAACAGGTAGCGGTTGAGGTTCGGGTGGGCGGCGTCGAGCAGTCCGGTGCCGCTGGTGACCAGCTCGTAGCCGCCGGTGTGGGCGAGGACGTCGCCCAGCCGGTTGGTCACGATGGCGACGCCGGGTTCGAGGAGGCGGAGTGTCCGCAGGACGGACGGTCGTACCTGCCGGGAAGGTGGCACGGGCCGGATGTGGACGGCGCATTCGTCGCCGGTGATCTTCGCGAGGTAGCGCAGGTGGTTGCGCTCCGGAGGGCTGAGGCGCAGCGCGTCGGCGAGGGCGTTGATGACCGCCGGCGACGGATTGCGGTCGTGGCCCTGCTCGATGCGGGTCAGGTATTCGACGCTGATGCCGGCCCACGTGGCGAGGTCCAACCGGCGCAGACCCGGTGACCGGCGGCGGCCTCGGTCCGGCAGTCCACGGGATTCCGGCTGGATGCTGTCGCGCTTGGCCCGGACGAATTCCCCAGTGGCGTCCCCACGTCGACACGCTACCGGCCCGCCCGGTGATCGCACAGTGCGGAGGGTATCCCTTCTGGGGCTAGCCTGAGCTCGGTCTGGCTGCCGGCCACGGTGCGGCTCGATCGTGGTGCGCATGGAGAGTACGTCGACGCGGCGTTCCGGTCAGGCGTTGCTGGTGTGGGGGCTGCTCGTGGTGGCCGCGAACCTGCGGGCGAGCTTGACCGGCGTCGGGCCGTTGCTGGATCAGGTGCAGGCCGATCTGGGTCTGGCCCCGGCCGTGGCGGGCCTGCTGAACACGCTGCCGCTGCTGACGTTCGTGGTGCTGTCCCCGCTGGTGCCCCGGCTGGCCGCGCGGTGGGGAGCCGAGCGGCTCCTCGGTGCCGCGCTCGTGGTGCTGACGTTGGGAATCGCGCTCCGGTGGGTGCCGGCGGCGGTCGGTCTGTTCGGCGGAACCGTGCTGATCGGGGCGGGCATCGCCGTGGGCAACGTGCTGCTGCCGAGCCTCATAAAGCGCGATTTCCCCACCAAGGTGGGACTGCTGACCAGCGCCTATGCCACCGTGATGGGCGGTGTCGCCGCGGTGGCGTCCGGGGTGGCGGTGCCGATCAGCGAGGTCGCCCCCGGCGGTTGGTACACCGCGCTGGGTTGCTGGGTCCTGTTCGCGCTGGTGGCCGTCCTGCTGTGGCTTCCCCAGATGCGGGCTCCGGGGCGTGCCGCACAGGCGATTCGCGGACAGCGGCTGCCGTGGGGTTCCGGGCTGGCGTGGGCGGTCACGGCGTTCATGGGACTGCAGTCGCTGGGCTTCTATGTCGTCGTGACGTGGTTGCCCCAGGTTTTCCAGGACAACGGCATGAGCGCCGCCAGCGCGGGATGGCTGCTGTTCCTGTTCCAGGCGGTCGCGGTGCTGACCAGCCTGGCGGTGCCCGGCGCGATGCGGTGGGCGCGCAACCAGCGCGCGCTGGCGACGATCTGCTCGGCGGTCATGCTCCTCGGCTACCTCGGACTCTTCGTGGCGCCGGGACTGGCGTTGCTGTGGAGTGTCGTCCTCGGGTTGGGCGGCGGCGCCTGCCTCGTGCTCGCGCTGGCCTTCATCAGCCTGCGCGCGCAGGACGCGAGCGTGGCGGGCGCGTTGTCGGCGATGGCGCAGTCGATCGGTTACCTGCCGGCCGCCGCTGGGCCGGTGGTTTTCGGGCTGCTGCATACGGTGAGCTCCGGCTGGCGAGCACCGATCATGTTGATGTGCGTGGCCGCGGCCGGCCAGACGGTCGTCGCGCTGGTGGCCGGCGGGGGCACGGTACGCTCAGCCGCCGGCGATTCGACAAGCCCGTAAAACTGTTTTGTCCACAACGGCGTCACCTGCGTTCTTCTTCCTGTGACCTCACCTGCGCGATCGCGGGCTATTTTTTCCGGGTTATTGACGAAATATGAACGACTAGGCACACTCTCCGCAAGCTGCCCACCGGAAGGGGCGCTGACGTGGAGGACGTGAGTGATGACTGATGCCGACAACGGGTTGAACGTCGACCGACGGTCCCTGCTGGCGGGCGCCGCCGGCCTGCTGGGAGCGGCGGCGCTGCCCGCGACCGCCGCGCAGGCGACGCCGACGAACGCCGCCATGAAGCGATACCCGTCGAACTGGCCCGACCTCGAGCCCTACGGCCTCGCCGACACCCGGCTCGACCTGTGGCCGCGCGAGGACAACTCCTTCATCCTCCCGCTGGCACTGCGCCCCCGTGACCAGGAGCTCGGCCGGGTCTGGATGCGCGACACCTACGTCAACTGCTTCGTGGTGAAGGGCCGTCCGATCTACGTCGCCACCGGCACCACCCGGGCGCCCGGGATCGCCGGGGCCGCCCCGTGGAACGACGGCATCTTCGTGTGGGTGTCCCCGTCCCTGCGCGGGCCGTGGACGCTGGCCGACACCACGGGCATCCGCCCAGGCGCCGAGAAGGGCAAGGTCTGGTCGCCCGAGTTCGCCGACGAGAACCGGCCCGGACGCATGGTCGTCGCTCCGTGGCAGGAGTACTGGAACGACGACCAGTTCGGCAAGCGCGGCGACGTCTGGGCCCCGGAGGTGCACTACTTCCGCGGCAAGTGGTACATCGTCGCCTGCATGGGCGACCACTCGAAGAAGGTCGGCTCGTTCATGCTCGTGAGCGAGGGCGGGGTTGAGGGCCCGTACCGGCTGGTCCAGGGCAACCACGACAAACCCTTCGGCGACTCCTTCGTCGGCGGGCCCAGCTTCATCCTGCCCGGCGCCTACCACCACATCGACGGCAGCCTCTACACCGAGGGCGACGACGCCTGGCTGGTGCTGCACAACCACCTGTACGCGAAGTTCCGGGACGACATGGAGGACATCGTCCCGACCACCGACCTCCCGAGCTTCCAGCAGGTGCCCTACGCGCCCGAGCCGTATCTCGAAGGCGCGTACGTGTTCAAGCACGGCGGCAAGTACTTCCTGCTCCAGGCCGCCTGGAACCGATCCTCGACCAATGCCGACGGCAGCACCCGGTACGCCTACGACCCGCCCGGCGCCGGTCGCACGCAGTACCACTACGACGCGGTCGTCGCCGTCTCGGACACGTTCGAGGGACCGTACTCGAAGCGGTGGACCGTGGGTGTCGGCGCCGGCCACAACAACTTCTTCGTGGATCACAGCGGCAAGCTGTGGGCGACGTTCTTCCGCAACCCCAGATTCGGCTACTGGTCCGACCCGTCGCGCGTCGGCGACACGGCGGTGCCCGGGGTCGTACGGGTGGAATGGACGGGGCCGAAGGGCAACCGCCTGTACGTCCAGCGCCGGAACCGCACGATCGACGACTGACCCGCACGGTCGAGGGGGCTCAGGTCACCAAGCCCCTGCGGTAGGCGTAGACCACCGCCTGCACGCGGTCTCGCAGGTCGAGCTTGGTGAGGATGCGCGACACGTACGTCTTGACGGTCTCCTGGCTGATCACCAGCGTCGCGGCCACCTCGCTGTTGGACAGGCCGTCGGCGATGAGGCGCAGCACCTCCAGTTCGCGTGGGGTCAGCGCGGCGTCGTCCGGCGTGTCCTCGGTGGGGCGGATCCGCGACGCGTACCTGCCGACGAGCTGCCGCGTCACCTCGGGTGCCAGCAGCGCGGCGCCGGTCGCGACGGTGCGGATGCCGTGCAGCAGCTGCGCCGGCGGGGCGTCCTTGAGCAGGAACCCGCTGGCCCCCGCGCGCAGCGCCTCGTACACGTACTCGTCCAGGTTGAACGTCGTCACCACGAGCACCTTGACGGGATCGGCCACCCCGGCGCCGGCCAGCAGGCGGGTCGCCCCGATGCCGTCGAGCACCGGCATCCGCACGTCCATCACCACGATGTCCGGGTCCAGCCGGCGGGCGAGGTCGACCGCGGCGCGGCCGTCCCCGCACTCTCCCACCACCTCCAGGTCGGGCTGCGCATCGATGATCGTCGCGAACCCGGTGCGGATCAGCGCCTGGTCGTCGCAGACCAGGACCCGGATCGGCGCGGTCACGACGCGCTCCCGGCGGGGATGCGGGCCCGTACGTCGAAGCCGCCGCCCGCCCGCTGCTCGGCGCTGAACTCGCCGCCCAGGGCGTCGACCCGGTCGCGGAGCCCGGCCAGGCCCCGCCCGCTCCCGCCGGGAGAGCGGGTGCGGGAGCCGGGTCCGTCGGTGCCGACCTCCACGGTGATCTCCTTCTCGCCGTAGCCCACGCGAACCTCGGTGTGACTGCCGTGGGCGTACTTGAGGGCATTCGTCAGAGCTTCCTGCACGACCCTATAGGCCACGAACTCGGCGCTGCCTGCCGACTCCGCGGGCTCCCCCTCCTCGGTGAACGTCACCGGCTGCCCGGCCTGACGCGTCTGCTCCACGAGCGTGTGCAGATCGCCGGCGGACGGCGTACCGGCGTCGGTGTCGTGGTCGGCCTTGAGCAGGTCGAGCAGGTGCCGCAGATCGCTGATGGCCCGCCGGCCGGTGTCGGTGACGGCGGTCAGCGTCGCGTCGAGGCGGTCGGGTGCGGCGGTCAGGTAGCGTGCCGCCTCGGCCTGTACGACCATCGCCGTCACGTGGTGGGTCACGACGTCGTGGAGTTCGCGGGCGATGCGGGTGCGTTCGGCGGCGCGGGTGGCCTCGGCGACATGGCGGCGGCGTTCGGCCTCGGCGGCCCGGGTGGAGCGCAGCCAGGCCCCGATGCCCCATGCGAGGACCAGCGCCAGGTAGAACAGCGCGATGTCGGCAAGCGTCTCGTTCGAGCCGAGCCGGTCGAGCGCGATCATCAGCGGCGGGTACGCGGCGGAGAGCAGGATCACGGTGACGCGCCGGCCACGTTCCAGATGGGCGCCCGCGCTGATGAGCGCGATGGGCAGCGCGGTGCCGGCCAACGCGTGATAGGCGAAGAGCTGGTCGAGGGCGAAACCGAGCGACACCAGGACGAGACCGGCGGCCGGCCACCGCCGGCGCACGGCGAGCGGGAGACACTCGAGAGCGATCACGACGACGGCCAGCGCGTCGTAGGGGCGGGGCGGCAGGTCGCCGATCTGCGTCCCGCGACCCTGGAACGCCGGCAGGAGTGACGCGACGGTCAGCAGCAGCGCGAACGGTAAATCCCGTACCGTGACGTCACACCGCCGCCACAGGCCCTGGACCCGGCGGAGATCGATCATCGGACGAGCCTAGCGGTCACACCGCCGCCCACGTGTCCCCCTTGCGAGCTACCGGCGAATGTCCCCCGTACGGTGACGATTCCGGAAGCATCGACTCCATAGCGTTACGACGTGGCACGGCGCCTCAGCCGCCGTGTGAAGACGTCTCTCGCTGGAGGACATCATGCTCCGCACATACAAGTCCGCCGTTGTGGCCGCGCTGTGCAGCACCGTGGTCGGGGCGGCGGTCGCCGGCTGCGACAGCGACTCGCTGGACAACTGGGACCCGCTCGCCCCCACGACGCAGAAAGCCGATGCCGGCCCGATCTCCGGAACCAGGAAGATCGATGTCGCGGGCCGGTCGGTGAACGTCTCCTGTTCGGGCGACCCGGCGAAAGGCAGGCCGGTCATCATGCTGATGCACGGAGGAGGCGACGGGCTGGACAAGATGGCAGCCCTCCAGAAGACGCTGAGCAAGAAGAACCGGGTCTGTTCCTACGACCGGCTCGGCGCGGGCGCGAGCGACCAGCCGGACGGCCCTCAGGACTTCGCCGGCACCGGGAAGGTCCTCACCGGGGTGCTCGACCGGGTCGCCGGTGACGGCCCGGTCGTCCTGGCGGGGCACTCGCTGGGCGGGCTGATCGCCGCCAGGTACGTCCCCGACCATCAGGACAGGGTCAAAGGGCTGGTCCTGCTGGACACCACGTCACCCACGATGGTGGACGACATCACGAAGGCGATCCCCGAGTCCGCCAAGGGCCCGGCGGCCGACGTACGCGCGCAGAACCTCGCGATATTCCAGGGCCAGAACCCGGAGAAGCTCGTCATCACCGACGGGAAGGTCCGTTCCGCCGGGAACATCCCCATGGAGGTGATCCAGCACGGGAAGCAGTACCTCGCGGCCATCCCCACGTACGGGCCGCGCCTGGAGCGGGCGTGGTCCGCGGGCCAGCGCAAGTGGCTCGCGGTGTCCAGCGGCAGCAAACTGAGCACGGCCACCGACAGCGGGCACTACATCTACGTCGACCAGCCCGATGTCGCCGTCCAGGCCATCGAGCGCGTCACCTCACAGGTGGCTGGTGAGTAACCGGCCGGCCGAGGGCCGCGACGGTCAGTGCCTGGACGGCGCCAGATGGGCGCGCTCTCCTTGCGCGCCGAACAGGGTGAGCAGCTCCGCGGGCCGCTCGTCGGCACTGCCGATCCAGTGCGGGATGCGGGTGTCGAACTCCACGGCCTCGCCCACACCGACCAGGAACTCCTGCTCCCCGAGCACGAACCTGACCTGTCCGTTGAGGACGTAGAACCACTCATATCCCTCATGGGTCTGCAGCTTCATCGTGGCCGATCGTCCGGCGGGCGGATAGATCACCTTGTAGGCCTGGACACCGCCGGCGCGCCTGGTCAACGGCACCATCACCAGCCCGGATCGCCGCACCGGCCGCAGGTGGATGCGCGGGTCACCGGTGGGCGGCGCCGCGACGAGATCGTCGAGCGGTACGTCGTGCGCCCGGGCCAGCGGCAGCAGCTGCTCCAGCGTGGGACGGAGCTTGCCGTTCTCGAGACGGGACAGCGTGCTCGCGGTGAGGCCGGTCTCGTTCGCCAGCGCCGCCAGCGTGGTGCCCCGCGCCCGGCGCAGGGCACGCAGCCGCGGCCCGACTCCGGCCAGAACGTCTTCGGAGGTGTCCATGCCGTCGATGATGCGGATCCGCAACTTTTCTTGCAAGTCCGCGATGACGGCGGCGATGCTGCCGGTACACCACCGGCGTTTCCGGATCACGCCGGCCGACGAAGGGCACCTCACGTGGACACCACCCGGCACCGCCACCCCACCGCCGACGTCGCGGGCGACCAGGACGCCGAGCTGTTCTGGGAGCGGCACTACCGCGCCCGCCGTACCTGGGACGCACGCGTCAACCCACTGCTCGCCGAGACCGCCGCGCCGCTGCGCCCCGGCGCCGCCCTGGATCTGGGCTGCGGCGCCGGCGGCGACGCCATCTGGCTCGCCCGGCGGAGCTGGCACGTCACCGCCGTGGACATCTCCGCCACCGCCGTCGAACGGGTCCGGGAACGCGCCCGCGAACTCGGCATCGCCGACCGGGTCGCCACCGAACAGCACGATCTGGCCCGAAGCTTCCCGGCCGGTCGGTTCGATCTCGTCTCCGCCCAGTACTTCCACACCCCGTTCCCGCTGCTCCGCGGCCAGGTCCTGCGCACCGCCGCGCAAGCCCTGCGCCCCGGCGGGCTGCTGCTGATCGTCGACCACGGCTCCACCGCGCCCTGGTCGTGGAACCAGGACCCCGACCTCCACCACCCCACACCCACCGAGATCGCCGCCGAACTCGATCTCGACCCCGCGCACTGGACCGTCCTGCGCGCCGACAGGCCCCACCGCCGGGCGACCGGACCCGCCGGCCAGACGGCCACCATCGACCACGTCCTGCTCATCCAGCGAACCGCCGGATGAGCGCCCGAACCACACCACACGACGTCACGCCGAAACGGAGCGACTCGATGCCGGCAAGCCGCACGCAGCGATCCAAGGACACCAAGCCTCCGCGGACCGGCGCCGACGAGAAGGCCACCCTGCGGGGCTTCCTCGACTATCTGCGCGACGCGGTCGCGGACAAGGTCGCGGGCGTGCCGGAACCGCAGGTCCGAACCGGCGGAGTGCCGTCGGGCACCAACCTTCTCGGGCTGCTCAAGCACCTGGCGTTCGTCGAACGGTTCTACTTCCTCGGCGAGGACGTCGGCGACTGGCCCGCCACCATGCGACCGTCCACGCAAGACACCGTCGACGGTGTACTCGCCGACTACCGCAAGACCGTCGAGCGAGCGAACCAGGTCATCGACGCCTGCCCAGACCTGGCCCTTCCCGCCCCGCGAGCCCCACGTCCAGAACCGGCGCCATCGATGCGATGGGTCCTGGTGCACATGATCGAAGAAACCGGCCGGCACGCCGGCCACGCCGACATCCTCCGCGAGCAGATCGACGGATCCACCGGCCGCTGACGGATGCGTGGGACGAACGGCGGTGCCGCCGGCGCGATGGCGGTGGTCAGCGTGAGTGCGCCCATGGCCGCTAAGATCCCGCGGTTCTTCAGCATGGAACGTTCCCTTCGGTGGAGAGCCAAGGTGGGGTCAGCGCGGCTCCGCGCGAACCGGAGTCGCGGGCAGATCACGGGGTGGTGTCCGGTGGTGGACCGATGATCTGGTAGCCGTGACGGGCGGCCACCTCGGCCAGCAGGCCGGGGTCGGTGTCACGGGCGGCGATGTCGGCGGCGAAGTGTTCGAAGCCGGCCGGCCAGGTCAGTTGGAGCAGGCGTAGCGGCGAGTCCTGGCGGTTGGCGAAGGCGTGGGGCAGGTGGCGTGGCAGCAGGACGAAGGCGCCGGCTCCGGCCTGCCAGGTCCGGTCGCCGCAGTACAGCTGGACGGTCCCCGACAGCACATAGAACGCCTCGTCGTCGTGCTGGTGCACATGCCAGGGAGTGGCGAAGTACGGCGGGCACTCCTGCTCGATCAGGGTCAGGGCCTTGCCGGTCTCCGACTCCCCCGCCTTCACGGTCATCGTGGTGCCGAGGAACCGATGGGTGGCACCGGCGCCGGCCGGCAGGTGGAGCGCGCTCATGGCCGCCTCTGCCGGGTGTAGAGCCGGATCTCGATGCCGTCGGGGTCGGTGATGCCGCCGATCAGCCATCCCACGCTGCCTTCGGCGACGCCGGAGTGCTCCACACCGAGCGCGTCCAGGTGATCGGACCAGGCGTGGAGCGCCTGCAAGGTCGGCACGGCCAACGCGACCGGATCGAACCCGCTCAACCCGGCGGCCCGCTCGGGCTCCTCACGCAGCGCGATCATGAGCGTCTGTTCCGCATCGGCCAGCGCCACGCCGCGCAGCACGCCGTCCTCGACGAACTCGATCGCCACCTCGAGGCCGAGCACCCGCCGGTACCACTCCAGGCTCTTGTGCACGCTGGAGACGGGCAGCTTGACGTGGTGGAACCCGCCTAAGAGCACCATGCCCCACCTCTTTTGTAGTGCCACTCTAGGGTCATACTCTAAAGTGGTACTCTAAATCGGTGGAAGACGTCAAGAGTCCGAAGCGGCGCTCGGCACAGACCAGAAGCCGTATCGTGAACGCCGCCCAAGGGCTGTTCGTCGTGCGGGGCTACGCCGGAACGACCTTCCAGCTGGTCGCCGACGCGGCCGAGGTGTCGGTACAAACGGTGTACTTCCATTACGGAACCAAGAGCCAGCTGCTCAAGCACGTGGTCGACGTCGCCTCCGCCGGAGACGACGAGCCCGTGCCGCTCCTCCAACGGCCCTGGTTCGCCGCGTTGCAAGCGGCGCAGGACCCGATGGAGGTCGTACAAGGATGGGTGCACCAGAGCGGGGTCATCCTCGACCGGGTCGCCCCCGTCCTGGCGGTGGTCCGCGACGCGGCGGCCGGCGACCCTGACATGGCCACTCAATGGGCTGCCAACAGCGAGCAGCGGCACACCGCCCACGGGGAGGTCGTCGCCATCCTGAGCCGCCTGCAGGCCCTGCGGCCCGACCTGACCGAGCACCGAGCGACCGACGTCACCGTCGGGATCCTGTCGCCGGATCTGTTCCTGGTGATGAGGCGGGAATGCGGGTGGACCACGGCGCAGTGGGAGGACTGGGCCGCCGACCAGCTCTCCCACGGCCTGCTGTCCGCCTGACGACCCGGCGCGCCGTACGCCGGTCCGACGTCAGCCGGATGCCCGCTCGATGATCTCCTGCTCGGTGAGTGGATCCGAGGGATGATGGCTCAGGCACTGGCGTCCTCGGATGAGCACCTCGGATATGCCGTCGCTCGCGGCGTAGAACTGCCCGGTATCCAGCCGTCCGACCCGGTCGGCGTGGCCTCCGCGGGCCCGCGCCAACCCCTTGACCACTTCGATCTGCGTGGGGCTGTTGATTCTCCCGATGAACTGAGTCGTGGCGTTTCCCGCGATGTGGTTGTGCAGACCGCGGGGTGTCTGGGTGGCGAAGACGAGGCCGAGGCCGTACTTGCGGGCCTGTGAGGCCAAGGTCAGCGTGCTGGCCAGCGCTTCGGTCTTCGGTGTCGCCGGTACGAGGGCCTGCGCCTCGTCCATCACGTACAGGCCGTTGAGGGGACGGCCGCGCGCCGGATTCCGTTTGATCCAGGAGAACAGGGCCATCTGGAGCTGATTGACGAATCCTGGTCTCGCCTGGTCACTGAGACCGATGAAGCTGATGACGGAGACGCGGGCCCGCTTGCCCCCGGACGGGCTGAGCAACTGCTCAGGGTCGGCCGGCTCACCGCTGCCCGCGAAGAGTGGATCGTTGATCGTCGCGGCGGTGAGGAGCTGTCCCAGTTCGGCGGCGATCTGGTCCGCGCGGTCGATCTGGCTGACCTCCAGCGGCAGGGCGGCGAGAAGGCCGAGGAACGCGGTGAAGTCGCCGCCGCCCGAGCGGGCGAAGTGACCCAACGCCTGGCGGAGGATGGCCTTCCCCTTGCGGGCCTTGGCGCTTGCCCCGTCCACGTTCGCCCGGGAGGCGAGCGCTTCGACAGCCAGGCCGAGGGCTGAGTCCAGCTCATCACGATCATCGAGCACTGGCGCGAAGTCGGGGAGCGGCTGGAAAGTCAGCGGGCGTCCACGAGAACGGCCCGGGGTCCAGATCACGACCTCGGTCTCGGCGAAGTAGCGCGCTGCTTTGTCCGCGTCCTCGTCGCTCCAACCAGGAGGCGGGCTGGGCCAGGGATCGCCCAGCCGGGCGAGGTCGTTGTTGGAGTCGAGCACTATCGACGACACACCGTGCAGCGCGCACTCCTCGATGAGCCGCCGCAGAAACACGGTCTTGCCGGAGCCGGATCCGGCGAACACGGCCGTGTGGCGGGTGAGGAGGCTCAGCTTCAGTTCCAGATCGGCGCCGGTGTCCAGACGCCTGCCGACCGGGATGACCGCGGTGCGGTCGCCCGTGACCTCCGGAACGGTCCTCGCCGGGCGTTCGGATCCCGCCGTCGACGGCTGAGGCGGTGCCGGATCGGGGAATGTCAGCGCGCCGAACAGGCCGCTGAGCAACTCGGTGCCGCCGGCCGGACGGCGCGCACGCAGCCAGGTCTCGAACTCCGGGTCCTCATCGGCCGCCATCTGCCGCAACGCCTCGAAGACGCGCAGGTCGTCGCCCCGTACGGCAAGTGACAGCCCGCCCCATTCCTTGAGCTGTGTCAGGCAGGCTTGCGTGGCCGGCCCGTCCGACCATGCGAGATTCCGCAGCACGACGAAACACCGGTCGGGCACCTCCGGCCCCAGGCCGGACGCCGCGATGCCGTCGTTCAGCCGCTTGAGTGCTGCTATGTGGTGCGATGCGCCGATCATCCGGAACGTCCAGTGCCGCTGCTCCTCGGAATTGGGGTCCAGTGCCTGCCGCAACCTCGCGTGCAGGCTGGGCCGGCGGCCCGGCGGTGGATCGACGGAGAACGCCTCGCCCGCTTTGTCCTGCTCCGTGATCCAGGCGTTGAGACCCGCGGCGAGCAAGGGTGGGGCGAGTTCGTCCTCGTGTTCCGGATCGAACGTGTTGGATACGTCGGCCCGTCCGTACAAGTCGGCGAACCGCGCGTCGAGCCGGGCCAGGTTCGTCTCCGGCACGGCGGGAACGGTCTCGGCAACAGGAGTCACCCCGGGAACCGGCTCTTCTCGATCGAAACGTTCCAGCGGACGTAGTTCGCCTTCCGCCCGACATGTCGCGACATGTGCGCTGATGAGGCGGAGCAGCGTCCTCGGCGTATGGCCCGGCGCTGTCGCGAACGCGGCAGGGGCGATGGGCCAGGCGGGAGTGGGAGGGGTGAAACCCGCATGCGTGAAGGCCACGGCGAACCTTCGCTCAACCAGGTTCCGGGCAATGTCAGCGCTCGCGATCGTGGTGAGGATCAAGGAAGGCCGGAACCTGTCCTGCGCCGTGCCGATGGCCCGGTTCCTGATCAGGTTCCACGACGAGGGCAGGCAGGCCACCAGGCACAACGTTCTCTGGGTGGCGTGCACCAGGGCCATGAGCCCGCTCGCGACCTCGTCGATCACGTCCTTGCGTGGCTTGGCATCAGGCGGCGGCGCGACGGAGTCCGGGGCGCCGGCCGCGCGGGAGTGTTCGAGGAGCGCGTCGATCTGATCCACCGCGATGACGCTGGGGCCGGTCAGCGCGAGGATCATCGACAGCTCGACCGCGATGTCATGCGGCTTCTTGACTGCTTTGCTCATTCCCCAGGCTGCGCGGTCGCCTTCCTCCGCCTCCTCGGTCGACATCAAGTGGTCGAAGGCGACGTCAAGGGCCGGGCCCGAGGCGACGGCGTAGAGGGCGAGCGCTCGGATGGTGTCGCGACACCGTAGCAACTGCCTGTTCCGGGCCACCAGACCGCTCACCAGAGCATCGAGGTCTTCGCGGGTGATGCCCGTCCCGCGCTCGACGGCTGCCCCGATCCGGTCCTCGGCTCCCGCGAGTGCGGCCAGGGCACGCAGGGCCACCATCGCCTGGCTCGGGGCGTCCGGGCCCGCGGCCGAACGGCCGAGGTCCTCGACCATCGCGCTCATGGTCCGATGCCAGAAGTCGTCTCCGGCGCTGAAGTCCACGAGAAAGAAGTAGCCGCCGGCCTGCGCGATCTTGCCCCTGACCCAGCCGAGAAGGTGAGTCTTGCCAGCGCCTCCCTCCCCCTGGATCACGACGCCGAGCGGGCTGGTCCGGGAGGCTGCGGACGCCTCGTCGATACCGTCCAGGATCAGCTGTTCCGCCCGCGGATGCATCCCGTCGATGTGGAAGGGCGGCGGGTTCCAGGCATGCTCGGCCGTGGTCGCCCAGTTGAGGACCCTGGAGATCGCGCGTAGTGCCCGTTCCTCGGTCTCGTTCATCGCGCCTCGATCGCCAGCAGATGCTTGCTCACACCGCCTACGACGACGGCCGATTCCCTGTCCTCGTCGGTCAGGGTCTTCTGGTCCGCCTCCGGTACGAGATGGACGTCCGGAAGCCGTTCCAGTTGCCGCAGCGCCTCGTCGACCTCCTCCCGGGGGACATCTCCCAACTGTGCGCGCAGATGTGTCAGGAGCACCCAGTCCTGCGGTTCGCGAGCCAGGTGCCAGTAGGCGTCGCGGATCGCCTTGGTCGGATCGTCCGGAGCCGGGGCCCCGCCTTCGCGGGCCTTGACGACGAGCTCGGCCAGGCTCAGATCCGCGGCGTCGAGGTAGCCCTTGATCATGCGGAGGACGCCGTAAAGGGTGCGGCCGAGCGATCCTCCGCGTTCCGGAGCCGAGCCTTCCAGCTCTGTCACGCACCAGGCCCAACCGTCCTCGGTGAGCGTGTGGTGGTAGGACCTGCCCGGCTTCTCGCTTGTGACGAGACCGAGCTTGTTCACCCGGCGCCGGGGCTCTCCGTCGAGCGTGTCCCCGACATGGGCTCGCAGCTCCGGATTGGACGCCGTCCCGCCGAGCGTCATCAGCCCCAGGAGCAAGGCCCGCTCCCGGGTTCCGAAGGCGGTGTTCTTCATGATCAGCTCTCCTCGGATCGATCGTCCACAACGGTGTGGAAGCTGGTCGCTATGAGTTCCCGGCGGCCGTTGACGTCCTTGAGCGTGCCGGCCGCACGCACGAGGGTCCGGTTGCGGTGCGCTTCGACGGCCACGTCGTAGGCCGCCTCGTCGGGCAGGCGCACCCATATGGAGCCGCGTGGCTCGCCGTCCCCGATGGCCACCTCGCCGCGTACGTGGACACGGAACCGGTCCGCACCGCCGTTGTCGAAGAGCGTGCCGATGAGGCCTGTGGCAGAGGCGCTCTCGCGGTGGAGGCGCCGCAGCCTGTGCGCGACGCGGCGCAACAGGGTGCCGGTCTCGGCCTCGAAGACCACCGTCCGCGCGGGGACCTCGGAGGGCAGCGCGCGGGCCCAGCGGAAGCCGACCTCGAACCGGGTCCCGGGATCGGTGCCGGCGAATCGCGCGAGCGCGACGCACAGGTCGGCCGACACGCCGTCCCGGACCGTGTCGTCGAAGACGCTGATGTCGCCGGTTCTGCGTACCTCGGCGCTGGCTTCGCGCAGGAGCAGCGTGGCGCGCTGCAGCAGGGTCAAGGTGCGGCGCGCCAGCGGAGGATCGCCGGAATTCTCCCCGTCCAAGGGGATGCGTACCGTGAGGAGGTCCGCTGACGGCACGATCGGTCCGATCCAGACGCGGGCGAGCAGATCACGCACTGCTTTGGGGGCTGTGCCGTCGAACACCGGCCGAGGTCCGTCCAGAGCGGCACGCGCCGCCGCGCTCAGGGCGGCGTGCGCGCTGTTGAGGGCTGTAACCGCGTCCACCAGCCCGAACTCCCCATCCATGGGGACGATCGGTGCGCGATACCACTGGACATCGGCCATGGGCGAGCTGATGTCGGATGCGATGTCCTCAGGAGAGCGGCCCTCCACCCTCGCCAGCAGCGAAAGGGTCTCTCTGAGACGCCGCGGTCCGTCGGCCAGATGGTCCGCTCCGGGCACCAGGATCTCGTGATCGCCCTCATGCACCCAGACAGCCGCGCCCCTCCAGCCCTCCGGCTGACGAACCCAGCCGGTAGCGGCCAGGTAACTGCTGACATCGGCGACTGACACGTTCCTCATCAGGCGAGCGGTCCCGTGGGCGCTCCGACGAGCTCGCGTAACGCGCGGACCGTGAGAACGTTCCCCAACGGCACCTGGATGGGGACCTGCCGTTTGGCGCTGGGAGAGGCGATGGGCCGCTCCCCCTCGAACCCGCGGTAGTAGCAGAGCCGGCTCAACGTCAGCCCCTCGGTCTCCACGCGTGCGTATCGCTCGATCTCCGGTGGGACCACGACGAGGAAAAGGTAACGGGGAACGAGAAACGGACCGGCGACGAGCTTGTTGTACTGCACCTCGTTCAGCCCGCGAAACTGCAGATCCGGGCCCTTGCTCAGCGGCTTCGACCACGACTTGACCTGCACCTCGATAGCGGGCGAGGAGATGTACCCCGCTCGTCCGGCATATCGAAATCCCAGGTCGATGCCGTCATGGTCGAGATCGTCCTTGTAGACGAGAAGGCCCGCGGCCGAAGCGAGCACCCTCACATAGTCCTCGGCGAACTTCCCTTGATGATTCCGCTGGTCCAGCACGCAGTCTCCCTCACCCGCCGA
The DNA here is from genome assembly GCF_053590415.1 of Nonomuraea sp. NPDC003201. Lineage (NCBI taxonomy): Bacteria > Bacillati > Actinomycetota > Actinomycetes > Streptosporangiales > Streptosporangiaceae > Nonomuraea > Nonomuraea sp. NPDC003201. Next base: position 22,820 of record NZ_JBSFTC010000033.1, on the reverse strand, counting down.
CCGCTCGATCCGCACGCTAGAGAGTATCCACAAGGCGGCCGAGAGGAGAGGGAGTTTCGCTTTGGCGACGCATGATGCGCATTTTCCCGATTTATTATCGGCCGCCCTGAATATGGCAATTACCTGCAGCCATTTCAGGCCGGCGGTGCGCATCTCGTATGGCGACTCTACCGTTAGCGCGATGCCCCACTTCGAGAGAGGCGGTCACCCATGGACTCCCCGGACCAGGTGCCGCCGGATGCGCCCGCGCATCACGAGGACATTCAACTGCGAGCACACGCCAGCGGACAGGGCAAGGTCTACCAAGCGGGTCGAGACCAGCACTTCCACTACGGAGACGGGGCACGCACCCGTACGGAGCCAGGATCCGTGGTCGGCGAATGTCCCTATCCGGGCCTGGCTCCGTTCGCCCGAGAACACGCTCGATGGTTCTTCGGCCGCGACCGCCTCACCGCCGACCTGATCGATCGCCTCGATCGACGTCAGCGAACGGGCGGGCCACAGGTGATCGTGGCTTCCTCAGGAGCGGGGAAATCGTCGCTCCTGAGAGCGGGTCTGCTGCCCAGGCTGGAGAACGGGGCATTGCCGGGCTCGGCCGAATGGGCGAAGATCCTGTTCACCCCCACCGCCAGACCTGTACACGCGCTCGCCACGCACCTCGCGCCGCTCCTCGCGCAACCTCCTTCGGTCGACGAGCTGGTCGGCAACCCTCAATCGTGCGTCACCCTGCTGGACGACCGGCTCGCCGGCGACAACGGCCTGGTCCTGGTGGTGGACCAGTTCGAAGAGCTGTTCACACTCTGCGGCGACGTCGAACAGCGACGCACCTTCGTCGAACTGCTGAGCCGGATCGCCGCTCCGCGCGCCGACGGACCGGCGCTGGTCGTGCTCGGCGTACGGGCGGACTTCTACGCCGCGTGTGCCGACTTCCCTGCCATCAAGACGGCCTTGCAGGACGCTCCCTTGGTGGTCGGCGCGATGACGGTTGAGGAAGTCAGTGAGGCCATCGTCTTTCCCGCCCAGGACGTCGGAATGGACGTCGAACCTGGCCTGCTGCAGCTGCTGCTGCGTGACCTGGGGGCGGACGGCGACGGGCTCGGCGGGTATCAGGCGGGCAGGCTGCCCCTCCTGGCTCACGCTCTGAGAGCCTGCTGGCAGCAGCGCAACGGCGCCACTCTCACGGTGCGGGGCTACGAGGTCGCGGGCGGGATCCAGCACGCCATCGCCACCACGGCCGATCGTGCCTACAACAGTCTGGACGCGGCCGGGAAGCGTATGGCGCGCTCGCTGTTCCTGCGGCTGACCAGGATCGGGAACGGAACGGATGACTCCAGGCGGCGGCTGTCCCGTACGGACCTGATCGGCGCCGGCGCCGACCCCGGATTGGCCGCGACCGTGGTGGACGTGTTCACCGAGGCTCGGCTGCTCACGCAGCACCACGACGCCGTGGAGATCACGCACGAGGCGTTGCTGCGGAGCTGGCCGCAGTTGCGGCGTTGGATCGACCGTGATCGCGCCGGGCAGCTCGTCCAGCAAGAGCTGGAGGAGGCCGCGACCGCGTGGCAGCGAGAGTTCCGCGACTCGTCGAGGCTCTATCGGGGCAGCCGCCTGGCCGTCGCCAACAGATGGGCGGCAAGAGCAGCTCCAGACGATCTGGCCCCCGTCGTCAAGGCGTTCCTGACGGCCTCCGTGGCCCAGGAACGCAGGACCGCCAGGCGGCGTACCACCATGGTCGTCTTCCTCGCGGTGCTCTCGCTCCTGGCCAGCACCGCCGCCGTCGTGGCCGTCGACCAGCGGAACAACGTCGCGGCACGTGATCGGGTCAATCTGGCCCGGCAGCTGGCCGCCAAAGCGGAGGCGCTGCTGACGACGCGCCTGGACACGGCCCAACTCCTGGCGGTGGCCGCCTACGAACTGGATCAGAACCCTCAGACGAAGGACGCGCTCTTCCAGGCGACCACCTCCAGCCCGCATCTCGGCAAGTACCTCTACGCCTCATCGCGCGTGACGGCATTGGGTTCTTCGGCCGACGGCCGCTTCCTGGTGACCGGCGCGCAGGACGGCAACGTACAGCTCTGGGACCTCAGCACGGCCGCCGGCCAGGCCATCGGCCGGCTCAGCGGACCGATCACAGACGTCGGCGTGGACGCCATCGGCGACACGGTCGTCTTCACGGACGGAGCGGCGGTGCGACTGTGGCGGAAGGAGGCCGGCGCTCGGAACGTTCCGGGGCCGGACGGGTTCCGGCCCGCCGCAGTCGGCGTCAGTCCCACGCACCGGTACGTCGTCATCGGCTACTCCGGGAGCGACACCTCCGCCCATCCGTCACGGGTGGTCGTGTACGACGAGAGCGGCAACCGATCACATACGGCCGGGTCCGAACTGGACCTGTCCATCAGGTCCGGCGAGATCGTCTTCGCCGGGGACGATGAAGCAGTCATCTATAACGGCCTGACCGCGTGGGAGCGGTGGTCGCTGCCGGCAGTGACCATCCGTTCTGCCGCTCACGGTTGGGTACACGTCGACACGCCGTCGGTGACGGCCATCTCCCCGAAAGGCCGGCACTTCGCAGCGGCGTGGGGCGAGACCAGGGTGCCGATCTGGAGAACCGATTCGGCGATATCGAGCCGGTCCGACGGCGACCTGGCCGGAGTCACATCAGGAGCCAGCCCCAACGCACTCGCGATCAGCGCCGATGGCAGGCGACTGGCCGTGGCCGACACCGGAAGAATTCATGTCTCGACCACGTCCAAGAACGAGCCGTCCAACCCGGAGGTCCTGACGGGAAGCAGTTCCATCAACGACACGGGACTCGCCTTCCTCGGTGGCGGCTCGGACCGCCTGGTGTCCGCCTCAGGGCGAACCCTGGCGATATGGGACCTCAATCAGGTGACCCGCCTGAGTCAACGCATGCCCATCCCGCTGAAGTGGTCCTGCATGGCGTGCAACGGACCTGCCCTCGCGGTGCGAGAGGGCGAGGACGACGTTCTGGTGACGAGCGAATCGGGCCAGACGATTCTCGCCGGCGTCGGCAGCGCTCCATTCTGGAACAGGCGGATCAAGGGGAAGTATGCCCACGCGGTATGGAGTCCCGATGGAAAGAGACTCCTCCTGATCAAGTACGGCGGCGAAATCGAGATTCGTACCCCTGCCCCCGATTGGCCGATCGCCAGTGCTTGGGACACGCATCAGGAATCCATTCTCGGAGCGGCCTGGACATCGGACGGGCGCGGCATCGTCATCGTGCCTGACTCAGGCGACATCGTCCTCATCGATCCCGGCACGGGCCGCGTCGTCCGAACAGTCCCGCACTCTGCTGACCGCCAGAAGAACCTCAGCCAGGAGCGTGGCTACAGCGGGCCCGCTCACATAGACCCACAGACGATGACGGTGGCCATTGAAGATTCCACGGCGGGAGCATTCCGGGATGTTCTGCGCGTCATCGACATGGCTACCGGCCGGGAACTGCTTGTTCGGGGCGGCACCATGGTCGGTGTCGCCATCGCTCAGGGGCATCTCCTCATCCAACGGGTGAGCGGCGATCTGGAGATCAGGGACGCCCGCACGGCCAAGCTGATCCGCGTGCTCCCCGAAAACGGGCACTACGTGAACGGGGTCTGGGCCAGCCGGACGGGAACAGTCGCCCGGCTGCGCTCGGACGGAGCGGTTGTCCTGACCGACCTCAATACCGGGTCGGATATCGGAAAGATAGAGGCGCCTCTGGAACGACGTGAGGTCAGGACGGGGATTGCCTTCTTGAGCCGGGGAAGAAGGCTGGTCGCGGTGACGGAGCCCAGTCCGGAGAGAAGCGCGAGGCTGGTGGTTTGGGAGTATGGCGAGGACAAAATGCTGCAAGCCGCCTGCGCCACGGTCGGACGTACACTGCTCCCCGAGGAAAGAGAGCTGTATATCGGCGCCAACTCGCTGGGACGGCTGCCTTGCACGAGCCCTTCTTAAAGGGACGCGGGCGGCCGGACGAGATTGAGGCATTTGCCGGATCTGTCATCACCCGCGACCGAAAAGTGCCTTGGGACATGGGCTTTTGAAGCGAATTCCTTGGCCAACCAATGGATGAACGGCCGCCCGTTACGGAATCCTTGAGCAGGCGAGAACGCCGCAGCCCGCCATGCCGGCTGCTCCCCCGAAGCGATCAACGAGTGCGATGGCGGATCCGTGGAACAGCAGGCATACCGAAGGCTCATCAAGGTGCTCGAGCACGTGGCCGGGGCTCGGGAGGGGGAGCTCTATCCGGTGCTGGCCGAGGCGGTGGCCGTACATCTCGGGTGGGTCGACGCGTTCGTGGCCGAGAACCCCGCGTATCTGGCGCTGGGACGCGATGGCGAGGAGCAGTACCTCACCATGTTCCGGCCGGACTTCGTGGAGGAATACGTCGAGCGCTGGCGCTGGAACAATCCGTTCGCCTCGCGCGACGGGATCGCCTGCCTGAGCCGCCACGGTGTGGCGACCCTCGGACGGCTCCGCCTGCGGGCGACCGAGCCGGAGCGGGACTTCGCCGACACCTTCCTGCGCCGCAACGGCATCGACGACATGCTGAAGATCGTCGTCAGGTCCCCGGCCACGGGCGCGGTCAGCACGCTGGGGGTGCCGTTCGACGGTGATCGGCGCGCCATCGAGCCGAGCGACCTGCTGATGGCGGCCACGCTGGGCCCGTTGCTGATCCCGTACTTCGACGCGAACCTCGCACCGGCCTCCCTGCGGGACCTCACCTCGGGTGAGCGTGACGTGGCCGAGTGGAATCGCCGTCCGATGAGCTGATCGAACGCGAATGAGCCTCCCGTTTGGCGAACATCCGGGATCGGGGTTTCGTCAAACGGGAGGATGTCCAGGACGGAAGGCACACGGAAGGAGAAGCCGCGTCGCGCATGCTACGTTGTGCCCTTCCCACCACGGGCTTCGCCGCAGGCCTGGCTCCGGGACACAGCGGTCGGCTCGTACGACCGACCCATGCGACAGCCTCATCTCTGGAGGAGCAGCCAGTGAAGAAACTCGCGCCCGCCGGGTCCAGACCGCGGAAGGCCCACTTATGCGACGATGACGCGTCCTGCCGCATGGCGACGGCATGACGGTGATGCTGGCAGGCCGCTATTCGCTGATGTCGCAGCTCGGCCAGGGCGGCATGGGCACGGTGTGGCTGGCCGTCGACGAACTGCTGCGGCAGCAGGTCGCCGTCAAGGAGGTGCGGCTGCCCGCCGATCTGGACGAGGCGTCCCGGGCCGAGCTGACCGAGCGGACCCTGCGTGAGGCGCGGGCCGCGGCGCGGCTGCGTTCGCATCCGTCGATCGTCACGGTGCACGACGTCGTCATGGACAGCGGCCGGCCGTGGATCGTGATGGAGCTGGTCAACGGCCGTTCCCTCGACCGGATCGTACGCGAGGACGGGCCGCTGCCGCCCACCAAGGCCGCCTGGGTCGGGCGGCACGTGCTCGACGCGCTGGCCGCCGCGCACGCGATGGGAGTCCTGCACCGCGACGTCAAGCCGGGCAATGTCCTGCTCACCCAGGACGGGTGGGTGCTGCTGACCGACTTCGGCATCGCCACCGTGGCGGGGGACGCCGCGCTGACCCAGACCGGCCTGCTGAACGGCTCGCCCGGCTACATCGCGCCGGAGCGGTTGCGTGGCGAGGCCGACGGCCCGGAGGCCGACCTGTGGTCGCTGGGAGCCACCCTGTACACGGCAGTGGAGGGCAGAACCGCCTACACCGGCCCCAATTCGGCGGCCGTGATGGCGGCCGTGCTGCTGCACGAGCCCGCTCCCCCGCAACGGGCCGGCTCGCTCACGCCCGTCCTCGCCGCGCTGCTGGCGAAGGACCCCCGGCAACGCTGCGGCCCCGCGCAGGCGGCGGCGTGGTTGCAGGCGGTGGCCCAGGGCGACGTTCCCGCGGACACCCGCCCCACCTCTCGGCGGCGGCCCGCACCCACGTGGCGCCGGTTCGCCGTCGTGGGCGGCGCGCTGGCTCTCGCGCTCTCCCTGACGGCGGGCGCGGTGATCTGGGGGATGACCCGCCCCGGAGAGAGTACGGGCGCCGAGCCGACGTCGGCCGGCGGCACCACAACGCAGTCCAAACCCGTGTCGTCCTCACCGGCCGGGAAACCGCTCTTCGGCACCGGCCTGCACTCCTGCAAGGTGCTGACCGCCGCGCAGGTCCGCACGCTGCTCGGCGCCACGCTTCAGAGAGACAATCGCGACCGGAAGATCTGCCAGTACTTCGGCGCCAACGGCTCCTACGCGACCGTCTCCCTCTACCGGGTCGACACCCTCAAAGGGGCCAAGGCCAACTTCGTCGGCATCAAGCAGACCTTCCAGGATCTGCGGGACGAGCATCCGGACATCGCGTTCACCCGGACTCCGGTGGTCGGCGAGGAGTCGTTCGCGTCCGTCTACCGGGCGAACGGCACGTACGTGGCCAACATGGTGTTCCGCATGTCCAACGTCACCGCCACGTTCAGCTACAGCGGCCCGCGGCCCGGGACGAAGGCCATCGGGCGTGCGGCCGCGGCCGTGGCCGCGGCGATGGAGGCGGCCCGCCCGGCACGCTGAACCGGCCGGTGGTTGAGATTACTCACAGGGCGAAATGTCCGTATTGTCATGACAAGTCGGTAATGGATCCGGCAGAATGCGGGACCACCAGCGTCTCCCTCCACCGGAGGAAATCCTCATGCGTCGACCCCTTGGGGTACTCGCCGTCGTCGCCGGCCTCGCCTCTTGCGCCCCGTCCACCGGCGGGGCGGCCGGAGTGGCACCTGAGATGACCGCGCCGACCACCCCACCGACGCAGACCGAGGAGGCGACTCCCGAGCCCACCTCCGAATCGGACAAGTGCCGCGTGAGCGTGGCCAGGCCGGGCATCTCCGCGCTCAGGATCCAGACCTCGGCCGTCCGCCGCGGCTGTGTGCGTCCGGCGCTGCTGCGCATCCGCGTCATGCGCGCCGTCCCCGGCGACGACCGGGTCGTCAAAAGCGGCGCCACCAGGAAGGACCGCATCACCCTGAAGCTGCCCTGCAAGCCGGGCACGTACTACGCGGTCGCCACCGACTACCGGGGCGGCACCGCCAAGTCCAAGGCCGTACAGCTGACCTGCGCCACCCCCACCCCCACCCCCACGCCCACGCCCACGGCGCGGGATACGGCGCCGCCGGTTTCCGAGACGAAGAAGACCGCCACCTCCGTCGGCACGGCACTGGAGAAGGAGGTCGTCCGGCTGACCAACGCCGAGCGGGTCAAGGGCGGCTGCGACCCGCTCAAGCACGACGCGCGGCTGCGCAGGGCGGCGTTCGGGCACTCGGCCGACATGGCGAAGAACGACTACTTCGACCACGACTCCCAGGACGGCCGCGACATGGTCGACCGCATTCGTGCGACCGGCTTCACCGGCTCGACCCTGGCCGAGAACATCGCCATGGGGCAGCGGTCGGCGGCCGAGGTGGTCAAGGGCTGGATGAACAGCGACGGCCACCGGAAGAACATCATGAACTGCTCGTACACCCTCATCGGGGTGGGCGCGGCCAAGGACGCGCAGGGGCAGATCTACTGGACGCAGGACTTCGCCGCCGGCTGATTCCCAGCCTGTCACGAGAGATCTCTGTCCTCACCGTGCAGGTGATCCTCGAAGGTGGGTTGTCGATCTGCCGTACGCGACCACACGATCAAGGCAACCAGCCGGAAGGGCGCCAGTACGAGCCCGAGCACCCGACGCCCCAGCCGACGGATCAACCTGAAGAGTTCCTTGAGCGTCTCCCAGGGGTGTCCCAAGGCCACGACGGCCAGGAGGAAGGCCATGCGGCCGAAACCGATCCCGCCGAAGTCGTCGGGGTCGTCTCGCTCCTTCCTGCTCACCACGGATCCTCCCGAGCTGGCCTGGTGAACAAAGATCCATCCAATCAGCCTTCCTGAGCGAGGTCCAGGAAGAGAGCGGCGGACCAGCCGAAGGCGGTCGTCGCGCGGCCCGCACGACGGCCGGTCAGCGGGTTCCAGTACTCGTGGAGACCGCCACCGTCGCGGACCATGGCCAGCGTGCGCTCGCGCAGCTCGGCGGCCGTCTCCTGATGGCCCGAGCGGCGCAGGCCGTCGATGAGCAGGTAGTTGACGTTCAGCCAGACCGGTCCGCGCCACATGGCCTCGGAGTCGAATCTCGGGTCGTCGAAGGCGACGGTCGGCACCGGGCGCTCGGCCCAGAAGCTCGGCGAGCGCAGGCCGGCGACGAGCCGGTCCGCGATCCCCGCGGGGAGCCTCCCGGTGAAGAGCGGCATCAGCTCCAGCGGGGTGCGTACGTCCGCCTCGCGACCGCCGACCAGGGTGGCGAACCTCGTGCCGTTCCACCGGCGTGCGATCATGCGGTCCACCAGGGCCTGCGCCCTGGCTCGCCACGGCGCGGCGTCCTTGCCGAGCGCCTGTGCGATGTCGCCCAGGCGGTCGTACTGGAGGGCGAGGTAGGCGTTCAGGTCGGGCGGCTCGGCGCGGGGGCCGCCGTCCCAGATGGGGCTGTCGTCCAGGCCGGACGAGTACGGGTGCAGGTACTCGGCCAACCCGTCGCCGTCGGGATCGGAGCGGGTGAACCACCACTCCTGGGAGCGGGCCAGCGGCTCGTACACCTCGGCGAGGAAGGCGGGGTCGGGGTCCACCTCGTGGATCTTCCACACCGCCCAGGCCGTGAGCGGCGGTTTGGTGACGGGGACGGCGTCCCCGATCGGCCCGCCCCCGACGTGCTCGGCCAGCCTGGCCAGATCGGAGCGGGGCAGGTCCGTGGTCTCGGCCAGCGCGCCGTGGTCGTGTACGACGTCGGGGATCAGGCCGTCGGGGCGCTGGTGGTCGAGCAGGATGCGGATCTGCTCCCTGGCCAGGGCGGGGTCGGCGTGCCTGAGCGCGATGGCGTGGAAGTAGGAGTCCCAGTTCCACAGGCCGACGTAGCCGTACTTGGAGGGGACGAGTGACTCTCGGCCCTGGATCCGTACCAGGTTCACCGCCAGCGTCCACCACGCGTCCTGCGCTCGTTCGCGCAGGTCCGCACGCACGGCGGGCATGCGGGCGAACCAGTCGCGCCACCGTGCGGCGGCCGCGTCGAGCACCGCCGCCGCGTCGTGTCTCGCGCGCTCCGGGCCGACGAGGGTGAGGCAGCCGTCGATGACGGCCTCGCCGCCGTCCCACGCGGCCCGCGCGCCCGCACCGGTCAGGACGAGGGTGTCCGGGTCCGCGAAGGCCATGGCCACGCCGCCCGCGAACTGCACGCGGTCCGGCAGCACCCGCAACACGGGCAGTTCGCCGCTCCCCGAAAGGATCCGCAGGCCGGTGAGCACCGTCGCGTCGGCGAGCCTGGTCTCGTACAGGGCTCTGGCGATCCAGAGCGAGCCGTCGTCCGCCGCCATCACCAGCAGCCGCGAGCCGCGGTCGGTGAACGGGCGTTCGCGTAGGTCCGGCATCAGCGACCTCCCAGGCCGGAAGCGGCCATCGAGTTGATGATCTTCCGCTGGCCGATGAGGAACGCGATGAGCGTCGGCACGACGGCGATCGCGGAGGCGGCCAGGATGAGCCCGTAGTCCACGGCCGTGCGCTGGCCGGAGAACTGGCTGAGCAGCAGCGGCACCGTGGCCAGCTCGGGCGAGTTCAGGAAGATCAGGGGGAAGAAGAAGGAGTTCCAGGAGGCGAGGAAGGCGATGATGCCGAGCGCGCCGAGGCCGGGGCGGATGTTCGGCAGCACGACGTTCCAGAAGCAGCGCCAGCGGCCCGCCCCGTCGATCCTGGCGGCCTCCTCCAGCTCCACGGGCACGGCCCTGATGAACTGGCGCAGCAGGAACACCGCGAACGGGTTCGCGATGCTCGGCACGATGAGCGACAGGTGCGAGTCGATCCAGCCGAACCTGGCCAGCATCAGGTAGAGCGGCACGACCGTCACCTGCGCGGGCACCATCTGGGTGGCCAGGAACACCACGAACAGCACGCCGGAGCCGCGGAACCTGATCCGGGCGAAGGCGTAGGCGGCCATGGCCGAGGTCAGCAGCGTGAGCGTGACGTTCAGCGCGGCGATGTAGAAGCTGTTCCAGTACGCGGTGATGAACGGCACCGCGCCGAGCGCGTCGGGGTAGTTCTCCCAGCGCCACGGGTCGGGCAGCCAGTCGAGCGGGTTGTTCAGCATCTGCCGCACGCCCTTGAACGACGTCAGCAGCATCCAGACGAACGGGAACAACATCGCCAGCCCGCCGAGGGTGAGCCCGGCGTGCAGGGCTACCTGCCTGGGTCGCATCCCGGCCCCCTCACGAGTCGTAGTGGACGAGGCGCTTCTGCGCCGCGAACTGGACGAGCGTCACGAGCAGCGTCAGGACCAGGAGGATCAGCGCGGCGGCGCTGCTCATGCCGAACTGGAAGTCCTTGAAGCCCAGCTCGTAGACCTGGTAGACGATCGTTCTCGCCCCCTCGTTGTCCTCCGGGTCCACCAGCACGTAGATCTGGTCGAAGGCCTGGAACGAGCTGATCACCGCGACGACGGTGGAGAAGAAGATCGTCGGCGAGAGCAGCGGCAGCGTGACCGAGCGGAAGATCCGCAGGCTGCCCGCGCCGTCCATGCGGGCGGCCTCGACGATCTGCGGCGGGATCGTCTGGAGCCCGGCCAGGAAGATCACCACGTTCAGGCCGAGCGACGACCAGATCGTCACGACGGCGATGGCCACGATCACCCAGCCGGGGTCGCCGAGCCAGTCGGGAGCGCTGATGCCGAACCAGCGCTCGAGCGACGAGTTCAGCACGCCGTAGTCGTTGCCGGCCAGGATGATCTGCCACATCAGCGCGACGGCCACCGAGCTGGTGACCACCGGGAGGAAGTACAGCACCCGGTAGAAGCCGGCGCCTTTGACATTGTTCAGCGCGACCGCGATGAGCAGCGCGAAGACGAGCCCGAACGGCACGGTCAGCAGCGCCAGCTTGACCGTGTTCCACACCGCCAGCCCGAACTCGGGATCGGAGAGCTGGGCGGCGAAGTTGTCGAAGCCGACCCATTCCTTCTGCCCGAGCCCGTCCCAGCGCATGAACGCCAGCACGACCGCGAAGCCGAGCGGGAAGACGAGGAACACCAGCAGCGCGGCGACCTGCGGCGCGAGGAAGAACGCGGCCCACCAGCCGTCGCGGTTGCGGACGGGCCGCGCCCGGTGGAGCGTGCGGGGGCGGGCCCGTGCGAGGACGGTCACGGCTAGCCCAGCTTGCCGTCGACGAGCTTCTGGAGCTGGGTCATGCCCTCGTCGAAGCCGACCTTGCCGGTCCACACCTTCATCAGGTGCTCGTTGATGTCGGCGGTGAGGCCGGGCACGGCGACCTCCTCGGGATAGTTCGCGAAGCCCGTGTCGCGCACGTCGAGGAAGGTCTGGGCGTGGGCGGGGTAGCCGTCGGCGAGGACGATCTGCTCGGCGCCCTTCACGGACGGCACGGCGCCGCCGCCCTTGAGCCTGATGAGCTGGCCCTCCTTGCCGACGAACTCGGTGAGGAAGGTGAACGCCTGCTCGGGCAGCTTGGTGTCCTTGTTGAGCGCCAGGTAGGAGGCGGCCACCGCGCCGGGCATCGGCCGGCCGGTCTGCGAGGGGAACGGCACGATGTCGTAGTCGTCCAGCTCGCCGCCCTTCTTCAGGGAGTCGATCATCCACCGGCCGCCGGCGTAGAAGCCGGCCTTGTGCTTGAGGAACTGCGTGCTCGGGCCGTTGCTGTCGGGCAGCAGGTCGGCGCTGAGGAAGGTCTTGTCCTGGTAGCCCTTGGCCAGGGCCTGCAGGGCCTCGCGTGCCTTGGGGTCGGTGGTGGCGACGAACTTCCCGCCGTCCCAGACCTTCCCGCCGAAGCCGTTGATCATGGAGTACGTGGAGCCGTACCAGTTCCAGAAGATCGACCCGGCCTTGCCCGCCGCCTTGAGCTTGGCGTTCATGTCGAGGTACGTGGCCATGGTCCACCGCCCGGCCTCGTTGAGCGCGGCGGGGTCCTCGGTGATCCCGGCGTCCTTGAGCGCCTTCTTGTCGAACCAGAGCACCTCGGGGTTGGTGTCGTTGGGGACGCCGTAGATCTGGCCGTCCTTCCTGGCGCCGCCGTAGATGCCCTCGAAGAACTCCTCGGGCCTGCTCTTGGAGGAAGGGCCGGCCAGCTTGTCGTTGAGCGGGGTCAGCACCCCGGCGGAGACGAACTTGCCGATGTTGTCGTCGCCCACGAAGAACACGTCCGGGGCGGTCCTGCTGGTGAGCTGGGCCAGCAGCTTGGGGTGGTAGTCCTCGTACTTGGCGACCGGCTCCAGTTTGAGCTTGATGTCGGGGTGGCGCTTCTCGAAGTCCTCGGTGAACTTCTCGTAGAGCTTGATGTCCTCGGCCGATCCCCAGGTGGACCAGCGGACGCTGACCGGGCCGGATCCGGTGCTCATGCCTGGGACGTTCCCGCCGCCGCTGCCGCTGCACGCGGTCGTCGCGACGGCGAGGATGCCCAGGACTGCCAGGGCACGGTTCATGGTCGGCTCCTTACGGGGGTTGCGTGGGGGGTGTGGGTCAGGCGAGCCCGCCGCCGTCGACGACGAGGGCGGAGCCGGTGATGTAGCTGGCCGCGTCGCCGGCCAGGAAGAGGACGGCCTGGGCGATCTCGTCCGGGGTGCCCGCGCGGCCCATCGGCCGGTCCGCCGCGTCGGACCGGAAGGCGGCCCAGTCCTCGCCGAGCTGGCGGGCCTCGTCGCGCAGCATGGGCGTGTCGGTGTCGCCGGGGTTGACGGAGTTGACCCGGATGCCGGCCTTGGCGTGGTCGATGGCGAGCGCGCGGGTCATGTTCACCACGGCGGCCTTGGAGGCGCAGTACGAGATGGCGTTGCCGCCGCCCTTGAGGCCCCATCCGGAGCCCGTGTTGACGATCGAGCCGCCGTCGGTCATCGCCGGGATGGCGTGCTTGCACATGAGGAAGACCGAGCGGACGTTGACCGCCATGACGCGGTCCCACTCCTCGACATCGAGGTCGAGCGCGGTGGTGCGGCGGATGATGCCCGCGTTGTTGAACAGGACGTGCAGGCCGCCGAAGGTCTCGACGGCGGTGCCGACGACGCGCCGGCAGTCCTCGGGGTCGGAGACGTCGGCCTGCACCGCGATCGCGTGTCCCGCCTCCTCGGCGATCCGCGCCACGGTGGCGTCAGCGCCGGCCGCGTCGATGTCGGCGACCACCACCCGGGCGCCCTCCCTGGCGAAGAGCAGGGCGGTGGCCCGCCCGATGCCCGAGGCGCCGCCCGTGACGATCGCGACCTTTCCGTCGAGCGTCTTCATCCGTCGAACTCCTCACTTGCCGCACAAATGCGATAAATCGTGCTTTCGCGGTATCCAGTGATCACCTGGACGTGCCCGCCGAGCTTCTTGTCGAGGTCCTCGTCGCCGCTGTCGGCCAGCAGCGGCCGTCCTTTCAGCGACGCGAGCTTCTGCTGGGTGGCCAGGACGAGGAGCCGTCCGGAGTGCCCCCCACCGAGCACCGCGTCGAGCACCCGGGGCGACACCTGCTGGTTCCCGCGTCCCAGCACGAACCCCTGCCCGCCGATGACCGACAGAACCAGCGCCGACTCCCTGCCGCTGACCAGGCCGAACAGCTCGGCCTCCGCGACGTCCGCCGCCACCAGGCGGCCGCCCTCGTGGACGCGTTCGACCACGTCCACGCCGAGCAGCGTGGTGGCGAGGCCCAGCGCTCGGCCGACGGCCCGTGTGGTGGCGCCCGGCCCGAGGACGTATCGGATGCCGGGCCGCATTCTGGCCACGACCTCCCGTGCGACGCCCTCGGCGGTGGCGGGCTCCACGCCTGACGATCCGGACTTGCGCCCCGACAGCGCGGCGCGGGCGGCGGGGACACGCAGGCTGCCGTACAGCCGGGGGCTGACCAGGCCGCGACGGTAGGCGTCCTCGTCGAGATCCACCACCTCGGCCTCGGCCGTACGCGCCGGGTCGAACTCCGCCGCGACGAATCCGGCGGCGGCCGGGCTGACGGCGAAACAGCCGGAGTACACCTTCACCCCGGCCGGGACGCCCAGCACGGGCGGCGCCTGGCCGCCGAGCGCCCGGACCGCGTCGAGCACGTCGCGCGCCGTCCCGTCGCCACCCGCGAACAGCAGCAGGTCCACCCCCGCCAGGGCGGCCACGGCCCGCCGCGTGTCCTCCGCGCTCGTCCCGGCGGCCCCGCCGGACGGCGGGCGGACCAGGTCGTACGGGGCTCCGGAGGCGCGCACGCTGTCCTCGCCCATCCGGCCCGGCACGGTGAGGACGCGGGTCCCTGGACGGCGGGCCGTCAGCGTGCGGACGGCCCGCGCCGCCCGCTCGCCGGCCCGGGGTGTCGCGCCCATGGCCAGGGCCGCGCGCTGCACCTCCACGCCGTCGCTGCCCTTGAGCCCGGCCGCGCCGCCGAGCCCGGCGACCGGGTTGACGACCAGCCCGACCACCGCCGCGCCCGTCATGACAGATGCTTGCGGACGTAGGCGCGCCAGGTGGGCGCCCACTCCTTGGGGTCGTCGAGCGACGTCATGTCGATCTTGTGGACGGACTGGTTGTACGGCGCGCCCTTGACGAACTCGGGATCGCGCCGCGCCTCGTCGGCCACGTGCGCCAGGATGAGCGCGTACTCGTCGAGGTCCTCCTTCGAGTACGACTCCGTGGGCTCCAGCGTGAACGGCTCGGGCACCACGTACGGGTGGTGGCTGGTCCAGTAGTGCACCCCGAAGTCGGCCGCTCTGACGCCGATCTCCTCCGAGTGCACCCCGGTCTGCTCCGACAGCTCCTGCCACGAGTAGCGCACCTGCTCGACCCTGCGCCTGTCCCACGGCGCGGACGCGCCCGGGATCTGCAGGATCTTGTGCATCAGGTAGTTGTTGTTGAGCACGGCCGTCTCGGCGACCTGCCGCAGGCCCTCCGCCCCGAGCGCCATGATCCAGGCGTAGGCGCGCACGATGTTCGGGGTGACGCCGAGGAACGGCCGCACCTTGCCGATGGAGGCGGGCGGCGTCTCCAGGCGGTAGGTCTCGCCGTCGAAGGCGACGACCGGGCCGGGCAGGAACGGCGCCAGGTCCTCGGAGACGCCGCACGCCCCGGCCGCGGGGCCGCCACAGGCGTGCGGCGTGGAGAACGTCTTGTGCAGGTTGAAGTGGCACAGGTCGAATCCGGCGTCGCGGGCGCGGGTGATGCCGAGGATGCCGTTGGCGTTGGCCTGGTCGTAGCAGGCCAGGCCGCCCGCCTCGTGCACCAGGTCCACGAACTCCTGGATCCGGGGGTTGAAAATGCCGGTGTCCTCCGGGTTGGTGATCATCAGTGCGGCGGTACGCGGGCCGACGGCGGCGCGCAGCGCCTCGATGTCCGGCAGCCCGTCGGCGTCCGGCATCAGGGTGATGACCTCGTAGCCCGCGGTCTTGGCGCAGGCCGCGTTCGACGGGTGAGAGAACATCGTGGTGATCACCTGGTCGCGGCCCGCCTCGCCGCGGGCCGCGTGGTACGCGCGGATCATGGCGATGTTGGCGTAGATGGCCGCCGACCCGGAGCCCGGCTGGAGCGAGACCCGCGCCATGCCGGAGATCTCCGCCAGCATGCGTTCGAGCCGCCAGTAGATCTCCAGCACGCCTTGCACGGTGTCCTCGTGCTGGAGCGGGTGCAGCTCGGCGATGGCGGCGGCGAACCTGTCGTTGACCTTGGGGCTGTACTTCATCGTGCAGGTGCCCTGCCCGACGTCGATGTTGAGGTCGACGCCCAGGTTCTCCTGCGACAGCCGCAGGTAGTGCCGCAGGACGTGCAGCTGGGACATCTCGGGCAGCTTCGGCGGCTGCGCGCGGCGCACGGAGTCCGGCAGCTCGACGCGGGGCGCGCCGGGCTCGGGCACGGCGAGGCCGCGGCGGCCGGGCGCGGACAGCTCGAAGATGATCGGCTCGTCCCAGCGCGCCTGGTGGAAGCGGCGCAGCGGCGGCTTCGGCGCGACGGGGAGCTCGGCGAAGGACTCCGTGGGGTTCACAGCGTCTCCTGTACGGCTGCGGCGAGCCGGTCGATGTCGGCGATGGAGTGGCGTTCGGTCACACAGACCAGGACCGTGCGGTCGTCGAGCGGGACGCCGCCGTAGATGCCGCGCTCGCGCAGCCCGTCGAGCAGGGCCGCGCTGGAGGGGACCTCGATGGCGAACTCGCGGAAGTGGATCGCGTCGCGGTGCAGCACCGTGACCGACCCGGCCAGGGTGTCCATGGCGTAGCGGGTACGGGCCAGGATCGTCTCGCCCAGGTCGCTCATGCCCTGGGGGCCCATGAGCGCCAGGTAGACCCCGGCCGTGATGCCCCAGAGGGCGGCGGCGGTGCCGACCCACTCCTTGCCCTCCTCGCGGTGCGCGAAGGAGGTGCGGTCGTAGTAGACGTCGCCGAAGCCGTACTCGCCGGGCACCTTCGTCGGCGCGATGCCGAACAGCCGGGACGGGAACTCCGCGACCAGCGGCTCGTGGTCATGCGTGGCGATGTAGCCGGCGTGGCCGCCGCCGTAGCTCTGGTGCATGCCGAGCGACTGGATGTCACCGCAGACGATGTCCGCGCCGTAGGACGCGGGCGGGGCGAGCACGCCGAGGGAGATCGGGTCGGCGCCGACCACGAGCAGCGCGCCGTGCGCGTGGGCCAGGTCGGCCAGCTCGCGGCCGCGCGTCTCGACGACGCCGTAGACGTTCGGGGTCTCCAGGTAGATCGCGGCGTAGGAGTCGTCGAACGCCTCGACCGTGATCTCGCCACCCTCCCCCGCCGCGGCCAGGACGATCTCGACGTCCGGGGCGAGGAAGTCGCGCAGCTTGCTCAGTTTGTCGGCGGTGATGGCGGCGCTGACGCAGACCTTCGAGCGCTTGGTGTAGCGGCACGCCATGCGCAGGGCGGTGCCGGCCGCCTGGAAGCCGTCGTAGGTCGGGACGTTGACGACGTCCATCTCCAGCAGCTCGCCCATCATGCTGACGTACTCGAACAGGGCCTGGAAACGGCCGTGGTCCTCGTACGGCTCGCCCGCGTACGCGGTGAGGAACTCGCTCCTCCCGTTCACCTCGTCGCACACGGCCGGGACGTGGTGCGGGTAGCAGCCGTGGCCGAGGAAGCTCAGCGCCTGCTCCGTGTCGGTGACGCGGTCCAGCAGGCCCTTCATGTGGCGTACCAGGTCGTGCTCCGCCGTGAACGGCGCGGGCAGGTCGAGCGGCCGGGCCAGGCGCAGCTCGGAGGGGATGTCGGCGTAGAAGTCCTCGACGCTCGACGCGCCGATCGCGGCGAGCATCTCGGCCCGCACGCCGGGTTCGGCGTTCGGGATGTACGGGTGCGTCACGTGTCTCCTTCGATCCTGAGCACTACGGCGTCGCGCGGGGCGAGCTCGATGTCGCCGCGCAGGCGGGTCTGGGTGAGCAGGTCCGTGCCGGGGTACGGCAGGGTGACCTGCTGCGGGGTGGTCGTGTGGTTGAGCAGGAAGAGGTGGCGCCCGCGGCGGACCGCCTCCACGCCCGCGGGCACCTCGACGGCCGCGACGCCGCCGAGCACCTGGTCGAGCACGGGGGTCGTGTCGTCGAGCAGGCAGCTGACGTAGGTGACGTTGCCCTTGCGGGTGATCGCGGGCAGGCCGTCGAGTTCGCCGCCCTCGTACGTGGCGAGCACCGCCGCAGGGTCGTCGCCGTCGTACGTGGCGCGCACCGCCGCAGGGCCTCCGCCCTCGTTTGTGGCGAGCACCGGCGCGGAGTCGTCACCGTGTTGGTCGTCGCTGCCGAGGCGCACCCATTCCGTCCAGGTCCTGGCCACGCCGCCGGCGCCCCCCGCGTACCGCACCCGCTGGGTCGCGCCGTCCGCGAGCGGCCAGAACTCGTCGATCGCGACGCCGAGCAGGTCGCGCAGCGGGCCGGGCGCGCCGCCGTCGTGGACGCGGTCGGCGGCGTCCACGACGCCGCTGAACGGGCCGACCACCAGCTCGCCGGTGACCGACGCCAGCCTCCCGGCCTGCTCGGGTGTGCACAGGTAGAGGTTCGGAACGATCACGACGCGGTAGCCGGACAGGTCGCGGTCCGGCGGCGCGAGATCGACCGTGATGCCGCGGGCGTGCAGCGGCGCGTACCAGGCGAGCAGCAGGTCCTTGAGCTTGAGCCGGTCGGACGGCATCGACTCCGGCGCCTCCAGGCCCCACCAACTGTCCCAGCCGAGCACGAGTGCCACCTCGGCCCGCGTGTCCGTGCCTGCGACCTCCGCGAGTCGCCGCAGGTCGGAGCCGAGGCGGAGGGTGTCCTGCCAGCCGCGCGTGCGGGTGCCGCCGTGCGGGAGGAGGGCCGAGTGGAACTTCTCCGGGCCGTACCTGGCCTGACGCCACTGGAAGAACATCACGCCGTCGGCGCCGTGCGCCACCGCCTGAAGGCTGTGCAGCCGCATCATGCCGGGCGGTTTGGGGACGTTCACCTCGCGCCACGACACCGCCGACGGCGCCGACTCCAGCAGCAGCCAGGGGCGCCGTTTGAGCGAGCGCATCAGGTCGTAGCTGAGCGCGACCGCCACGTGCGACGCCGGGTCGGCCGGATCGGGATAGGCGTCGTCGCTCACCAGGTCCTCGGCCGCGGCCCATGCCCAGTAGTCGAGGCCGTGCAGGATGCTCATGAAGTTCGTGGTGACGGGAACGTCCGGGGTCATCACGCGCAGCACGTCGCGTTCGGCGCAGAACAGCTCCAGGAGCGCGTCGCTGCAGAACCGGCGCCAGTCGAGGAGCTGGGCCGGGTTGATCGGCCCTGGCGCCTTGCGCGGCGGCTCGACCTGGCCGAACGCGGTGTAGTGCTGTCCCCAGCAGGACGTGCCCCAGGCGGCGTTCAGCGACTCGATCGTGCCGTGGCGGGCCTCCAGCCAGGCGCGGAAGTGCCGGGCCGACTCCGGGCAGAAGCACTCCAGCGTATGGTCGGCGTACTCGTTGCCGACGTGCCACATGGCCAGGGCCGGGTGGCCGCCGTACCGCTCGGCCATGGCGGTGGCCAGCCGCACGGCGTGCTCGCGGAAGACCGGCGAGCTCGGGCAGTAGCCCTGGCGCGAGCCGAACTCCAACCGGACCCCCTGCGCGTCGACCGGCATGACCTCCGGGTGCTCACGGACCAGCCACGGCGGCGGGGTCGCGGTCGCGGTGGCGAGGTCGGCCGCGATGCCGTGCTCGTGCAGCAGGTCCAGAACGCGGTCGAGCCAGCCGAAGTCGTACGCGCCGGACCGCGGCTCCAGCCGCGACCACGAGAAGACCGCGACGGTGACCATGGTCACCCCCGCCTCGGCCATGAGCCGCATGTCCTCGGCCCAGACCTCCTCTGGCCACTGCTCGGGGTTGTAGTCACCACCGAACAGCAGCCCCGGCACGCGCGTCAGGCTCACTCCCGCTCCCTCCTCGTGATATTTTGTATTCAGAATTCATAGTGCAGTATTTTGTATCGCGTCAAGCGCTAAGCTTGGCCCGGCCGAAAACCGAAGGAGCCTCATGCCCATCGAGCGGCGACCGCTTCGCGAGCAGATCAGGGAAGAGCTGCTGACCAGGCTCGAGCGGGGCGACTTCGTCGCGGGCACCGACGTCAACGAGGCCGCGCTGGCCGCGGAGCTGGGCGTCAGCCGCACTCCCCTGCGCGAGGCCCTCATCACCCTCGCGGGCGAGGGCGTGCTGGAGAGCAACCAGGGCCGCGGCTTCAGGTTCGCGCCAGTGAGCCGCAAGGAGTTCCGGGAGCTCTGCGAGATCGTCGCGGCGCTGGAGTCACTCGCACTCGACTGCTCCGACCCCGACCACCTGCGCCGCATCGCACCCGAGCTGCTGACGATGGCCCAGGAGTTCCCCGACCGGATCGCGGAGCAGCAGGAGATAGAGCGTCACGACGACGAGTGGCACGACCTGCTGCTGAGCGGCTGCCGCAACGAGCGCCTGCTCGACCTCATCACCAGCGTCAAGGCGGGAATGCGCCGCTACGCCCACCTGCTGGCAGGCGACGACACTCCACTGGAACGAGAGGCGACCGAGCACCGCCTGGTGGCCGAACTCCTCATCGCCGGAGACCTCCCCAAGGCCGCACAGGCCCTGCGCGACAACTGGGTCAACGGCATGGAACGCATGATGTCCCGCATCCCCTCAGCCGATTAGCCCGCCGGCCCGCAGACCAGCACCGTCGCCGCGCACAGCCAACGCCCACCCGCACCTGCCGCTCACCCTCATCCCAGCGGCACAATCCCCACGCCCCATTCCACCAGCCGCACCACCGGGCCAGGTCCATCATGGCCCGCACCAGCCGGTCGCCGGGGCGAGGTCTTGGTGCCCGGTCAGCACCACGGCGGCGGGCCTGCCGTTCACGGCCAGCAGCGACACGGCTGCCGGCCGGTCCAGTTCGCTATGTCGGCATCTCAAACAGCCGGCGCATCGGCGCCGCGCGGGGCTTTGGCGGTGGGTGTCACGATGCGCAGGGCGGTCAGCGACGCCGTCAGCTTCTGCCAGACCAGCAGACAGCCGACCTCAAGAAACAGGCGAGGACAGAGAACGCAGGCGGCACTGCACTTAGCACGCCCACGACAGCGACAGCCTTGTGAGCAGGCGAGCGGAGGTATCCCGCCATCGCTCTGAGCGCTAACGTGATCTGATGCCCCACCTGCCCGCTCTCATCGCATCAAAGTACGCGGGCAACAACCTCCATACTGCGCTGATCTACACGCTGGCGACGCCACCGCTCCTCCCCAAAGCGAAACCCTGGGTGGCGGCCGGCACTGGCTGGATGATCGAGTTCACCCAGCTCGGCAACATCCCGGCCACGCTGCGACCACTACTGAGCAGCACGTTCAACCCGCCCGACCTCTCCTGTTACACGGTGGGCCCCGCAACAACCCGGACCGCGCACACGCTCTGGCTACGGAGGACGAGGACGGAATGACAGCGTGGCGGATCCTGCTGCTCACGGCGACCGTGGCGGGCCTGGCATGCCTGGCAACGTCAATCGGCCGCCCCTGGGCGTACTTCACGGTGCAGAGCAACGTCATGCTCGCGCTCTACTACGGCTGGCGGCTGGCCACCTACCGCAGCCGGTCGGCCTCCCCCGACGTCAAAGGCGCGGTGACCTTATACCTGCTGGTCACATGCCTGGTGAACTACATCTCACGCGACCTCGCGAACCCACTGGCGCTGCTTGACGGCGGCAGCATCCGCGGGCTGGGCAACTTCCTCCTGCACTATGTGACGCCCGTCATGGCGCTGATCGACTGGGCCGCCTTCGACCGGTCGCGCCGGGTGCACTGGGCCGCGCCGTTCGCCTGGCTGGGCTACCCGCTCCTGTACGGCGTCTTCGTGCTGCTCGCCGCCCCCAACCTGCCCCGCCGCTACGTCTACCCATTCCTGAACGTTGAACGACTGGGCTGGCCAACAGTCGCGTCGCTGGCAGCCGCCGCACTGGCCGCCTTCGTGGTGCTGGGCTACGTCCTGTTCGGCATCCACCTGCTCACGACCAAACCAACGGACGCTTGAGCCCGCGCTGAATCTGGCATCGTCCGCAGAGGCTCCGACAACCGGACACCTTCGGCGACGACGGCCAGGAGCAAGGAAGCTCACCGAGACCCGGCGGAGCAGGCTGATCACCCCCTTGGCCAGCACCGGTACGAGGATGACGCTCAGGCCACCACCCGAGGGCCACACCCACGCTGTTGACCAGGATGTCGCTCGCTCCGATCCCCTGCGGCGCTCACGAGCTTCTCGGATCCCGGCGACACAACGGGATCAACCGTGACCACCCTGGCCACCACCTCATCCAGCCCTGTGGAGAAAGGGTCCTGCCTCGACACCGCCCTGAGGGTGTCCCTTCGCAGGAGCAAGCGAACAGGCGGGACCTGGTTGCGATGGGCTTTCGCGACTCGGAGCGCACGACCAGGCAGACCGTCTCCGCAATCAAGGAGTCCTGACGGGTGGGGCAGCGGCGTGTCCACCGGCCCTGATCCCTTCTCCGAACCAAGGCCAAGCGAGTCGTACTCAGCGGCACATCGTATCGACGAGTTCCGAGAAATGCGGGAACTCTGCTCGTGCGGCAGCCACGATCTGGGCGGGGGCACGGCGGCGGCCAGGTGCGTGTCGCTCAGCGATCGCGTGGAAGGCCTCATTCGGCTCCGCAGGCAAGCCGGGATCACTGAATGCCTCCGCCGGGCCCAGACCAGCAGCGAACAGCCAGAGGAGATCACCAAGATCCCGGGTGAACCGCTCCGGGATCGGTGGAGACTCTATGGGTTGACTCCAGCCGCCGGTTGGGGCTGGTGTTGAGCGTAGTAGACGGCTTCGTGTTCGGCGGGTGGGACGTCGCCGATCGCGGTGTGGAGTCGCTGGTGGTTGAACCAGTCGACCCATTCGGCGGTGGCCAGTTCGACGTCGGCCAGGCCTTTCCAAGGCCCTCGAGGTTTGATCAGTTCGGTCTTGAACAGGCCGATCTGGGATTCCATCAGGGCGTTGTCCAGGGCGTCGCCGACGCTGCCGACCGAGGCGTCGATCCCGGCCTGGAGCAGATGGGCGGTGAAGGCGAAACAGGTGTATTGACTGCCCGCATCCGAGTGATGAACCAGGCCGGGCCCGGGCGGGGTGCCGGTCCGCTCGCGTCGCCAGAGCGCCATGTCGAGGGCATCCAGGACGAGTTTGGCCCGTTTGGTGGTGGCCGCCGACCAGCCGACGATCGCGCGGGAGTACACATCCACCACGAACGCGACGTAGACCACGCCGGCCCAGGTCATCACGTAGGTGAAGTCAGCCACCCACCGCTGGTTGGGACGCGATGCCGTGAAATCGCGGTTCAGCAGGTCACCGGCGCGTTCGTGGCCATCATCGCGCACGGT
>NZ_JBSFTC010000032.1:0-68593 GCF_053590415.1 Nonomuraea sp. NPDC003201 | reverse complement strand
CTGGCCGCCCTGCGCAGGCGCTGCGACGCCGGCGACGCCCCCGGCGCGGTCGCTCTCGCCCTGAACCTGACCTGGTACTGGCAGATGTTCGGCCGCCAACCCGACGCGGCCTACTGGCTGGGCGAGGCCCTGGCGGTGCCCGGCGGCGGGCCGACGCCCGCCCGCGACTGCGCCCACGCGATCTACCTGATCGACCGGGTCGAGACCCGGCCGGGGATGACCGCCGAGGAGGTCGCCGACGACCAGGCGCAGATGCGCGAGCTGGCCGACCGGCTGCTCGCGTACCCGGAGCTGCCGGGACCGTACGGCGTGATCACCGCGCTCCTGCAGGAGGAGAGGACCAGGCTCGCGATCATCGGGCAGCTGGCCGAGGGCGACGACGTCTGGCTGTCCGGGCTGGCCCGCCTGTTCCGGGCCCGGTTCGCCGAGAACGCGGGCGAGCTCGACACGATGCGCACCGACGTGGAGGCGGCCCTGGCCTGCTTCCGGCAGGCCGGCGACCGCTGGGGCCAGGCCGGCGCGCTGCCGATGCGCGCCCAGCTCCGGCAGTACGACGACGACCTCGACGGCGCGCTGGCCGACCTGCACGAGGCCCGGACGCTGGCCGGCGAGTTCGGCTCGCTCAGCCTGCGCGACGAGGTGTACAGGGACCTGCGCTGGATCGACCTGCACCTGCGGCGCGGCGAGACCGACGTGGCGATCGCCATGATCGACTCGACCCGGGAGCGGGCCCGGCGCGCGGCCTCGAACGAGATGCTGATCCTGGTCGACGCGCGGGAGGCCGACTTCTGGGTCCGGCACGGCGACCTGGACCGGGCGCGGCAGCTCCTCGACGACGCCGAACGGGGGCTGCACGGCGACACCGCGTTCCCCAGTGACCACGTGCGGACGCTGGTCGGCAACGTACGGGCCGCGCTCTGCCTGGAGCTGGGCGACCTGGCCGGCGCGGAGAAGATGCTGGCGAAGGCGTACGCGGCGGCGGTGGAGACCCGGGACCTGCCGATCCTGTCGCTGGTGGCGGTGAACACGGCCGCGCTCGCCGAGGCGCACGGGCGGCATGACGAGTCGGCCATGCTGCTCGGCGCCGCCTCCCGGCTGCGTGGCGCGCACGACCGCACCGATCAGCAGGTTCGCGAGCTCACCCGCCGGGGGCGGGCCGCGCTGGGCGAGGAGGCCTTCGCCGCGGCGTACGGGAAGGGTCGCGGGAGTAGAGACGTCTTGGACCGGCATTTCCTCGCTGGTCAGTGAGCCGTCTCTTTCGCCTCGTCTCCACGATGGTCAACGTCGGATTCTGTTCGATCCGGGAACGGCCGGCATCGCCCTCTCAAAGGACAGCGGCGGCCGGTGCCTCGCCGGTGGTCTGCTCGGCGAAGCACCTGTTGCATTTCGGGCTGAGGGGCGAGTCCCGCTCGCGCGTGCCGGCGGGGATGGGTCAGCGGAGGTCCGTGGACAGGGTGATCTCTTTGTTCTGCTCGATCCCGGCCGCCAGGTTCTCGATCTTCTGGGTCGCCAGTCGCAGCGCGTCCGATCCGAGCAGGAGTCGCAGCGGGGCGGGAGTGCGTGAGGCTACGTCGATGATGGCTTCGGCCGCACGTACGGGGTCGCCGAGCTGATTTCCTTTCATCTTGTTGTGCTCCTCGGTCATGTCGCGAACCGCGGTGTAGGCATCGATGGTGTTCTCGGGCAGCGCGAGGGATCCGCCGCCGAGGAAGCCGGTCCGGAAGTATCCGGGCTCGATGAGAGTGACCGAGATGCCGAACGGCTCGACTTCCTGCGCAAGCGCTTCGGAGCACGTGTCACGTTCCAGAGCCCGAAGAAGTTGATGTCGAACATCGCGCGGGCCTCGGCGTCGCTCGTCTCCTCCACGGAGCCGAGCAGGCCGTACCCGGCGTTGTTGACGAGGACGTCGATGGAGCCGAAGTGCTCGACGGCTCGATGCACGGCGCTGTCGATGCTGCTCGCGTCGGCGAGGTCGACCTGCAGGGGGAGGAACGAGTCGCTTGAGGCGTCCTCGCCGAGGTTCTCACGCAGACGGGCGGTGTCGCGGGCGGTGGCTGCCACGGAGCATGGTGCGCTGTGAGGGCGGAGGTTCTCATTCGAGCGGTCCCCCGCGTCGTGAGTTCCTTATCGGTACAGGTCAGGCAAAATCGGTTCGAAGTTTTCCCTCGGCCTATCGAGGACCCTTCGAGCTGACATGTACCGTCGAATCGGGACCAGCTTGCTCTGTGAGTCAATGATCCGCGCCGACGATATTCGATTCTTGTTCACGTCGAAAAATAAAATCTGGCCAACCGTGGAACACGGGCGGAGGTCTCGGTTGTGGAGCATTGGTCGAGGCGTGAGGACGAACGATTGCTCACCGGTGCGGGCCGCTATGTCGCCGATATGCACGTGCCGGGCTGTTTGGACGCCGCTTTTGTGAGAAGCGATGTCGCGCACGGCATATTGCGCGAGGTGGACTGCTCCGTCGCCCGCGAGGTGCCGGGTGTGGTGGGGGCCTGGTCCGCCGCGGAGCTCGCGGAGCTTCCCGTGTGCCCGCACTCGGCCGCCACGTTGCAGGATCTGCCTCCGGTTCCGCACACGCTGCTGGCCAAGCTGTCCACGGAAGAGGCCGTGGCCGGCCGGGAGTGGCCGGTGCTGGTCAAGGATCGGGTGCGATACTCCGGTGAGGCGCTGGCGGTGGTCGTGGGCCAGGACCGCTACCAGGCCGAGGACGGGGCCGCCGAGGTCGTCTTCCAGATTGATCCCCTGCCGGCGGTGGTGTCGCCGTCGGCCGCGGCGACCGACTCCGTTCGCCTGTTCGACGGTCTGAGCAACATCGCGTTTCTAGGGGAGGCCGGGGAGCCGATCGAGGAGTCGGTGTGGCAGGAGGCGGCTGTCGTGGTGGAGGCACGGTATCGCCAGCAACTGCTGATGCCCACGCCGATGGAGTGCCGGGCCATTCTGTGCGTGCCCGAACACGACCGGCTGACCGTGTGGTCGGGGCACCAGATGCCGCACCGGTTGCGCCGGGAGCTGGCCGCGTTGCTGGGCTGGCCGGCCGAGCGGATACGGGTCGTGGTGCCGGACACCGGGGGTGCGTTCGGGTCGAAGAGCGCGGCGTTCCCGGAGTTCGTCGCGGTCGCCTTCCTGGCGGTGCGGCTCGGCCGTCCCGTTCGATGGGTGGAGGACCGGCTGGAGTCCATGCTGGCCGCCAGCCGGGGCCGGGGGCAGGATCAGCGGGTCCGGCTCGCCGCGGACGCTGATGGGCGCCTGCTCGCCTACGAGTTGACCATCGACGCCGACGTGGGCGCCTACCCCCACCTCGGGGTCGGCCTGCCCATGCAGACGGCCTGGATGGCGACCGGGCCGTACGCCACGCCCCGGGTTCATGCCGGCGTGCGCTCGGTGCTCACCAACACCATGGTGACCTACCCGTATCGAGGCGCGGGCCGGCCGGAGGCCGCGATCGCGCTGGAGCGGTCGATGGACGTGCTGGCCCGGCGGCTGGGGATGGACCCTGCGGAGCTGCGGCGGCGCAACTTCATCTCGCCCGACGACTTCCCGTACCAGACGCCCACTGGGCGGCGCTACGACAGCGGGAACTATGCCGCCGCGCTCGACCTGGCGCTGCAGACCCTCGATTACGACGGGTGGCGGGCCGAACAGGACCGACGCCGGGCTGATCCGGACGCCCTGCCGGTGGGGATCGGCCTGTCCTGCTACGTGGAGCGCGCCGGAGGCGAACCCGGGGGGCTGCACGAGTTCGTCAGCGTCGAGGCGGGCGAGGACGGCACGTTCACCGCCCGATGCGGCGCCTCCCCCAGCGGCCAGAGCCACGAGACGGTCTTCCCCGCGCTGGTCGCCGAGACCCTCGGCGTGGACGCTGCACGGGTGCGGCTGGTCGAGGGCGACACCGACGCCCAGCCCGACGGGCTTGGCTCCTTCGCCAGCCGTTCGGCGCAGGTCGACGGAGCGGGGCTGCAGCACGCCGCCACCTTGCTCATCGAGCAGGCGCGCGAGCGGGCCGCAGCCCTATGGGGGGTGCCGGCGGAGGAGGTGGCGTGGTCCCACGGCACCGTGCACCCCATCCGGGACGGTTCGGCGGCCATGGACCTGGCCGAACTGGTGAAGGCGACCGGGCCGATGCGCGTGGACGACCGGTTCGAGGCGGGCATGGCCTTCCCGTTCGGCGCCCACGCGGCCGTGATCGAGGTCGATCCGGAGCTGGGCACCGTACGCGTGCTGCGGGTGGTGGCCGTGGACGACTGCGGACGGGTGCTCAACCCCATGGTGGTGCACGGGCAGGCCTTCGGATCGGTCGTGCAGGGCATCGGCCAGGCACTCTACGAGGGCATCCCCTTCGACCAGGACGGCGTTCCCCTGCTGGCCAACGGCCTGCTGGACTACCTGCTGCCGACGTTCA
This sequence comes from Nonomuraea sp. NPDC003201, assembly GCF_053590415.1. Lineage (NCBI taxonomy): Bacteria > Bacillati > Actinomycetota > Actinomycetes > Streptosporangiales > Streptosporangiaceae > Nonomuraea > Nonomuraea sp. NPDC003201. The sequence continues at coordinate 64,188 of NZ_JBSFTC010000032.1, read as the reverse complement.
CCGAGATCCCGCCCATCGAGATCAAGGACACCTGCACGCCGAGCCCCAGCACACCGCTGGGCGCCAAAGGGGCCGGTGAGTCGGGCTGCATCGGCACGCCGGCGGCGATCGTCAACGCCGTGGCGGACGCGCTGCGCGTCGCCGACCCCGACCTGCTGCAGATGCCGCTCACCCCGGACGTGGTGTGGCGAGCGGCCCGCGCCCCGAAACTGGAGGAGATCCAGTGAAGCCCGCCGCCTTCGACTACGTCGCGCCGCGCACCGTGCACGAGGCCGTCGACGCGCTCGCCGGCAACGGGCGCAAGACCCAGGTCCTGGCCGGTGGACAGAGCCTCATCCTGGAGATGCACCTGCAACGCATCCGCCCTGAACTGGTCGTCGACATCAACCGCGTCGCCGAGCTCGACCACATGGACGTGGACGACAGCACCCTGCGGGTCGGCGCCCTGATCCGCCACGACGCCTTCGAGTCGGAGCAGGCCGTGCCGGGCCCGCTCGGCACGCTGTTCGCGCGCGCTGTCGTCAACATCGCCCACCCGCCCATCCGCTCCCGCGGAACCATGGTCGGCAGCCTCGCCTGGGCGCATCCCGCCTCGGAATGGTGCGCCCTCGCCCTCGCGCTCGACGCCGACCTCGAACTGCACGGCACCGGCGGCCCACGCGAGATTCCGGCCCGCGACTACTTCCTCGGGCCGTTCCAGACCGCCCGCAGGCCGGAGGAGCTCATCACCGCCGTGCGGTTCCCGCTGCTCACCGGCGACACCGGGGTCGGCTTCATCGAGCACCGGCGCACGCACTTCTGCTTCGCCCAGGTGGCCGTGGCGGCGACACTCACCGCGCGCGACGGGGTGATCATCGGGGCCAGGATCGGGCTCGTCAACTGCGCCGACAGGCCGGTGCGGGCCAGGGCCGCCGAGCGGGCGCTGATCGGTACCGACCTCGCGCCCCCGGCAGGACGCCGGGTGCCCGGCGACCACCCGTTCGCCCGGGCGGGCCGCATCGCCGCCGAGCAGGACGCGGCTCCCGTGGCCGAGCCGTACGCGGACGTGGAGTACCGGCGGCAGGCCATCGCCGTCCTGGTCGGCAGAACCCTGCGCGAGGCCGCGAGGTACCAGCGCTCGCGGGCCGCCGCGATCGAGGGAGGCCACCGATGAAGATCACCCTCACGGTGAACGGCGAGCAATACCCACTCGACGTGGAGCCCCGCCGGGTGCTGGCCGACGTGCTGCGCGAGGACTGCCGCCTCACCGGCACGCATCTGGGCTGCGAGCACGGCGTCTGCGGGGCGTGCACGGTGCTGGTCGACGGCCGGGCAGTGCGATCGTGCCTCATGCTGGCCGTGCAGTGCGACGGCAGCTCGGTGCGTACCGTGGAAGGGCTGGCCGGTCCCGACGGCGAGCCCCATCCCCTGCAGCGGGCCTTCTCCGCCGAGCACGCCCTGCAGTGCGGCTTCTGCACGCCGGGCTTCTTGATGGTGGCCGCCGGGGCGCTGGAGCGCGATCCCGGCATCGGCGACGACCCGGAGCGCGTCGCCGCCCTGGTCGGCTCCAACATCTGCCGATGTACCGGCTACGAACCCATCAGACGCGCGATCACGCGCGCCGCACGCGAGTGGCCGGGCAAGCCAACCTGAGACAACCCGCGCGAACGCGACGGCTGCCCGAGAGACCAGAAGCGGAAGATGGCGATCACAGGAGACCTCCGCGCGGGGATCATCGACGTCCACGAGCACTGGCTGCCGCGCGACCTGTTCGCCCTTCCGCCAGGCACTCCGTTGCACCGTCAAGAACGTGCTGGACCGGCTGGAGTCCTTCCACCAGCTCACCGGCCGTTGCCACCGCGGCGCCGGCCCGGCCGCCACGCACCGCCATGCCCGGCCGCCGCGTGATCGTGCCATCGTGCACACCATGCTGGGCACCAGGCTGTGCCGCACCGAGATCGCCGGCCTGGACCTGGCCCAACTGAAGCCACGCGACCGCGCCCAGCTACGGCGGGTGAAGAAGGCCAAGCTGAGCGGGGTGCGCGGCAAGGGCCGCACCAGCCGCAGCGTCTTCCTCGGCCTGGACGCCCGCACCGCGCCGGCCTCATCGCTCAGCACAGATGTGTTCATCCATGCCAAGCGGCGGACGCTCCATGCCCACTAGATCCGCGGCGGGCCCTTCGGCATTACAGAAGGTCGGGCTAGGGATCTTTGAGGTTTGGCGGCCTATGACACGTTGGTTGACGGCACCCCATCATGCGGGCCTACCGGGCGGGGCAGGAGGACCAGCTCGGCGCGCTCGGCCTGGTGCTGAACGCCGCGGTGCTGTGGACCATCCGCTACCTGGACGCCGCCGTCGCCGAGCTGCGGGCCCTGCCCGCCGACCAGCGCGAGCACCAGGTGCTGGACGAGGACGTGGCCCGGCTCTCCTCGCTGCGGCACGCCAACCTGAACGTGCTGGGCCGCTACAGCTTCCGCGGCTCCACCCCGGCCGGCGGCGTGCTTCGGCCCCTGCGCGACCCGGCGGCGGCCTCCGCCTCGGCCGGGCTCTGGGCCGGGTCGAGGGCTTCCTCGTCCGGGGTGCAGCAGGTGGTGGTACCGCAGCAGGCCTCCGGTGCGCTGTCGGCGCTCTTTTCTCCGCGGTGGTGAGGGTCCGCCCGCGATGGCGGCTGTGAAGATCGCTGTCCGATTGCCGGAAACGCAGTGATAGAGATTCAGGGTGACAATGACACTCGAGTTCCCCGTTCTGCTGCGACTGATCGACGAACGGTCGACTGCCTTCCGCGCCGCGGTCGCCTCCGCGCCCAGCCTCGACGTACAGGTGCCGACCTGCCCCGAGTGGACGCTGTTCGATCTGGCGCAGCACATCGGCGAGGGGCGCCGCGACTGGGCCGCCACCGTCGCCGCAGGGCCTGCTCCGGCCAAGTCCGCAGCGGAGGGCGCCCCGGCTGCGCCTCGGGAGCGCGAGGCCCTGCTGGCCTGGTTGGCGGAGTCCACGGAGCAACTGCTGGACGCATTGCGGAAGGCCGGCCCGGATCGCGGTTGCTGGACGTGGTGGGGGACGTCGCAGTCGCCGCAGACCTCCGGTGCCGTAGCTCGGCACCAGCTCCAGCAGATGGCGGTGCACACGTACGACGCCCAGATCACCGTAGGTGCCCCGCAGCCGCTGCCGGACGAGGTGGCGCTCGACGGTGTCGACGAGTTCCTGTCCACCTGCGTCGCAACGACAAGTGCCTGGCCGCACGAGCCCGCTGCCGTCGACTTCCACGCCTCCGAGGGCCGCTCCTGGCGCCTCTCGCTCTCCGCCGACGGCGCACGGACCGCCCGCCTCCCCGGGCCCGGCACCATGCCGGCCACCGCTGCCGGCCAGGACCCGAACGCGGCCGCCGCCTTCTTCTCCGCTCGGGGCACGGCCAGCGAGCTGGTTCTCATCCTGCACGACCGTATCCCGATCAACTCCCTGAAGCTCGACGGCGACCGACGTCTCTTCGAGCAGCTCAGCGCCTGGGAACCGGATGAGTAGGACGTGACGATGCGCCACCTCGTACGCCCCGGGGCATGCCTCCCGCCAACGGCTACAACCACGCCGTGGTGGCCTCGGGGCCGCCGGGGGCGGCGGCGGCTCACAAGCTGATCGGTGTTCCTGGTCGGCACCTGACGCCGTCAGTTCTCAGCGCCGTCCTCGTCGTCATCGGGTCCGGCCGCGTCCGGGTCGCGCAGCGGGCGCAGGGTGCCGCCCGCCGGCTGGGTGGGGGGGTGAAGCTGTAGTGGCCCAGGACGTTGAGGTTCTTGTGCTTGAGCGGGGACAGCCGGGCCACGTCCTCGTCACGGATCTCATGACCCTCCGCGCGAAGCCGGACGACGGCGGCGTCGATGTAGCGGGTCGTCCAGAGCATCACGCACCGGGCGGGAAGCCCGGCCGCGCATCCCGAGGTCCTCGCCGACGGCGGACCGCGCCAGCCTCCGACGACAGCTCGCCAGGCGATCACGCACACTGCCGCATCACCAACGATGACGGGCGTCCAGCACTGCCGCACTGACTTGCGAGAATGTCAATTCTGTCTGATAAGCCCACCAGCACCGAGGCTCCGCGATCGTTCTCAGCCCCAATGGCTGTCCGTGAGTGCCACCGGAATGCGGCAGAAACGGGCCGCCCGCTCAACGAGGTACGGGACCGGCACCTGAGGTGCGTCGGCGGCCCCATCGGCTACACCGACTACTCGTCCCTGAGCCCGGCCGCCGCATGATTCAACGGAGGTCAAGGAAGGGTCGCACCCGGCCGGCCACCACCGCGGCCGTCCTGCCTTCCGGGCCGAAGTGGTCGAGCCGGTCGAGGGTCTCCAGGGCCGCGTCCGGCAGCATGTCGCGCAGGGCCGCGAACTCCTCCCGGTGCGCCGCCTTCGAACGCCCTCCGCACAACACCAGCACCGCCGCCTTGACCGCCGCGAACTCGGCCAGGCGGCCCTGCTGGGCGGCGATCTGCCCGTGTTCGGCAACGTTCGCCGCCAGCAGCGGCCGCATCCGCCGCCAGCCCGCCCCCCGGTAGAACAGCCGCATCACCGTACGCAGGTACCAGTGCGGCAGCTTCTCCATGAACGGCGGCGCCCCGCCCGACCCTCGGATGAAGTGCACGAACGCCCCATAAGGGTCGCCCGCCGCCAGTCGCTCCCGGTAGGGCGCCATCCAGCCGGTGGGCACGGGCGCGACCGGCACCCCAGGTTCGTAGACGGCGATCCGGTCGAAAGCGCCGGACGTGCGCGCCGCCTCCAGGAGGGCGAGCCCGCCGTAGCTGTGCCCGAACGCCAGCCGCGCCCCCGTCTCGGCCCGCACGGCGTCCAGGTCCTCGACCTCCTTGCGTAAGGAGTAGTCCGGTCCTAAGGGCCCGCTGTCGCCCCGCCCCCGCCGCTGCACCAGGTGCACCGTGAACGAGTCGGCCAGCGCCGAGGCCAGCGGCAGGTAGTCGTCGGCGGTGCGCAATGTCCCGCCGAACAGGATCATGGCCGGTCCCCCGCCCATCGTGCGGTAGGTGATCGCCGTGCCGTCGGCTGAGGTCACAACGGTGTCGTTCATCGTCCTGCTTCCTTCTCGAGCCGGTCGAACGTGCTGAGCAGCCGGGCGGTCTGCTCGGCGTACTCCTCGTAGTCGATGCCGCTCTGCTCCACCAGCACCGCCAGCTTGTCCTCGAAGCCGCGCCGCACCGAGGTGACGAGCTCCTCGCCGGCCTTCGTCAGGCTGAGGCGGTGCCGCCGCCCGCCGCCCGGGTCGGGCCGCACGTCGAGTAGCCCGTCGGCGGCCAGGACCCCGGTCATGCGGCTCACCGACGCCTCGGTCACCCCCAGGTATTCCGCCAGCGTGCGCTGCGTGGTCGCGCCCAGCCCGCCCACCAGGGTGAGGGCGAGGAAGCGGCTGTAGGAGATGCCGTGGCTGGCGCGCAGCAGCCGGTCGGCCGCCCGGTCCAGGCGGGCGGTCAGCACGTGCAGGTCGAGGCTCAGGTTCCGTTCCACGCCTTTAACTTAGCATGCTAACTTAGAAAAGCAAGTTCCGACGGCAGCCGGCCCGCCAGGAGACGGGTTTGTTCGACGACCCGCCACCATCCCACTGCCACTACTGGGCCACGCACAGCTGAGGGGACCTTCTCCCCCTCAGCCCGTCGCGCCGTCACGATAAGGGTCAAGCAGCCGGTGGCTGATTCGACGGATCGAGGCCACGTTCGGAACGTGGGGGTTCAGTCCCCGACCTGCCCGGTCACAGTCGTGCCGTCCAGTCCGGCGAGCAGGTCGCGCAGCAGGTCGGCGAGCTGGTCGCGGCGTTCCGGCGCGAGGTGGCCGATGAGGCGGTCCTCGGTGGCGAGCAGGTCGGCGACGACGCGGTCGAGCAGGGCGTTGCCCGCGTCGGTGAGGGTGACCGCGCGCGCGTGGTAGCCCGACCCGGCGGTGGTCCGTTCGACCAGCCCGGCCCGGGCCGCCCGCTCCACGCGCTGGGTGATCGCGCCGCGCGTCACCATGCACGCCTCGGCCAGCTCGCCCGCTCTCATCCGGTACGGCGGGCCGCTACGCCGCAGCGTGGACAGCAGATCCAGCGTCGCGACGTCCACGCCCAGCTTCGCCAGGAGGCGGCGGCGCTCGTCGCCGAAGACCTTGGCCGCCCACCAGATCCGGGTGATGACCCCGATCGACTCCACCGGGACGCCCGGCAGCTCGCGCCGCCAGGCGTCCTGGATGGCGTCGGCGCCGTCGCGCGGCGGGTCAGCGGCCACGTTCGGCGCCGCCGTTCACCTGGATGATCTGCGCGGTGACGTGCCCGGCGTCGGGAGAGGCGAGCCAGTGCACGGTCCCGGCGATGTCCTGCGGCGTGCCGGGCCTACCGGTGTGGGTCTGCGCGACGAGCGTCGCGCGGCGTCCGTCGTCCAGGGTGCCGCCGAAGAACTCAGTGTCCTCGATGAACCCCGGGGCGACCACGTTCACCGTGATGCCGCGCGGTCCGAGAGCGGTGGCCAGGTCGAACGCGTACGGGTGCAGGGCCGCCTTCATCGGGCCGTAGGAGGTGCCGCCCGAACCCCGCAAGGCCGCGATCGAGCTGATGAACACGATCCGCCCGGACGGGTTGAGCAGCTCGCGGAACGCCTCGGTCGCCAGCACCGACGTCAGCACGTTGGCCCGGAAGTTGCCCGTCCACCGCTCCGCGAGGCCGTCGGAACCGCCGTGCGTCTCGACGTTGCCGCCCGCGTTGTTGACCAGCACGTCGATCGTGGCGAAGCGGTCGGTCAGGTCGGCGCGCACGCGCTCGACCTGCGCCGGCTCGCTCAGGTCGGCCGGCAGCGCGGTGGCGCCGATCTCCTTGGCCGCCTGCTCCAGCGTGTCGGCGCGGCGGCCGATGATCACGACTCGGTCGCCGTCGGCAGCGAAGCGCGCTGCCACCGCCTTGCCGATGCCGGTGCCCCCGCCGGTGACCACTGTCGTGCGTGTCATGTTCATCCCTCCTTGGAGTTTAGACCTAAAGTCAGCCTAGCAAAGGGAACTGGATGCCCCGAGGGCGGCGGGACGTTCCAAGGCGGCGGGGGCCGTGCAGCACTGCTCAAGGCTGCCTACGCGGGACGGCCCAGTGCTCGCCGAAGCTGTAGTTCATGACACCGTCGTCAACGACAGGCCTAGACGCACCGGTTGGAGACCGCGGTGGCCGCGATTGAGCACGAGGTACTCAAGCCATGCCGGCCCCACGCCCACACGGACTTCGGGGTTGAGGAATCGGGGAACAGCCGTTATCGATGAGAATGATCTCGCGCGGGATGTGGACGCCGACGCGTTCCCGCCCGGTCACTCGGGCCTGACGGCCAGCACGGCGTCGGAGACCGCTCGGAGGGTGGCGATGGGGTCGTCGCCGAGGGGGTAGACGCCGACGTGGTCCGCGCCGGAATCGAGGTGCGCGGTCAGGCCGCGCGCGAGGTCGGCCGGGTCGCCGTAGGCAAGCAGTGCGTCGATGACGCGGTCGCTCCCGGTGCCGGAGAGGTCCTCGTCGGTGAAGCCCAGCCGCCGGAGGTTGCTCGCGTAGTTGGTGACCTGCAACGCCTTCCCGGGCGGTGCGGCCCGGGCGACGGCGCGGGCCCGCTCGACGTCGGGCTCCGCAAGCGCGAAGTGGCCGGGAAGGAGCAGCTTGCCCGCACCCAGGACCTCCCTCGCCCGCCGGGTGTGCTCGGGCGTGACCATGCAGGGGATGGCACCCGCGGTGCGGTCGCGGGCCAACCGCATCATTCTCGGACCGAGGGCGGCCAGTACCACCCGCTCGGCCGGGACGCCGGCCAGCGCCAGTTGGTCCAGGTAGGACACCAGGGTGTCATATGGCGACGCCCACTCGGCGTGGACCTCGCGGTGCCCGACCCCGACGCCGAGAAGGAACCGGCTGGGGTGCCTGGCGACGATTCGGTGGTAGGAGGCGGCGACGGTCTCGGCGTCGGCGGTCCACACGTTGACCACGCTCGTGCCGATCACCAGCCGGGTGGTGGCGTCGAGGAGCTTCTCCGCGAAGGCGAGGTCGGCCGGTGGCGATGCGTCCAGCCAAAGCGTGCCATAGCCGGCCCGCTCCACCTCCATCGCGCTCTGCGGGCTCACCTCATGCTCGCGTAGGTGGGCGCCGAGCAGACCCAGATCGATATCCATGATCCGATCCCAGCACCACGCCCCATTCGGAAACCAGGACCAGTTCCGACGCGCTCGATAACCTGGAGGCATCGTCGCAGAACAGGGGGCTCGGTGGAACTGCGGTCACTGCGCTACTTCGTTGCGGTCGCCGACGAACTGCACTTCGGGCGGGCCGCCGAGCGGCTGCACATCGCCCAGCCCGCGGTCAGCAGGCGGATCGCCCAACTGGAACGGGAGCTGGGAGTCCGGCTGCTGGACCGTTCACCGCGCCGGGTTCGGCTCACTGCTGCGGGGCACCGGGTGCTCGCCGCGGCGCGTGATGCGCTGGCGGCCGCGGATCGGGTCCAGGCCGCCGCCGGTGCGCCGGCGGGCACCATGCGCATCGGTACCGCCGCCGGGTTCACCGCTCGCCTGGAACGCGGGATCGACACGCTGCGCGAGCACTCCTTGGCGCTCGGCGTCGACGTCGTGCTGGTCGACCTTCCTCTGGCGGCTCGTCTGGACACCGTGCGACGGGGGGAGATCGATCTGGCACTGGCCCGGGGGGTGCGTGCCGCACCCGGGCTGCGGGTGCTACCGACGTGGACGGAGCAGCTGTTCGCGATCGTGTCCGTGCAGCACCTCGCCGCCGGTCGCTCGACAGTCAACCTGGCCGATCTCGCCGTCGGCGAACTGCGGATCCCGTCGCGGGACCACGGCCTGTTCCTGCCGGAGGCCTTGAAAGCCGCGATACGGAAGGCCGGGGTCGAAACTCGGGTCGGCCACCTTGCCGGGACGGTCCAGGACACGATCGTCGAGGTCGGTTTCAATCCGCGTAGCTGGACCGTGCTGCCAGGCGACCAGGTCGCGGAGATCCGTTCCACCCGGGTGCGGGCGATCCCGTTCACCCCGCAGACCACGATCACCGGCAGCGTCGTGGTACCGATCGACCTCCCGCACACCTGCGTCGCTGCCCACCAGGCAGCCTTCGGAGATTGACCCGTCCACAGCAAGATGCGAACCCGACGCGGTGCGGCGATGGCGGCCCACTCGCCGAGCGTGGGATCGACGGCGCCGCCGCGGAGGGTCGCGACCGGCAGGAGGCCTCCGCTGCTGATCGGCGGGCGAGCGCGGGTGACCGTGAGGCCAGCGGACGGGCCGGCGTTCGGCGGCACCGAGCCGGCTGGAGGGGCCCCGCTCGGGTCCGCGCGCCCAGCCCCAAAGTAACAGTCTGTAATGCCTTAGAAGCTGCTCGTAGCGGTCACAGATGGGCGGTACCGGACCGTAGCGATCTACGGACGCTTCCCCGAAGAGCCGTCCCCCGGCGGAGCTGGAGCAGCTGACAGGAACTCTCCGAAATTCGTTGGGCGTCTGTCGGACATTTTGCGATCATACGCACGTGACAGATGAAGCCGATCGCCAGACGTCGTTCCCCACCAGTTCGAAGCATGTGCGCTTTGTCGAGTTGTCGAGTGCTGCGATGTCCGCTCTGCTCGATGGGGATCTGCCCGCAGCCAGCGACACGGCTGGGGTCGCGCTGACTGAGTACTTCGTGACAGATAAAGCGCGGTGGCTGTGGCAGGTTCGGATCGGCCAGATGGCCGCCGATCCCCGCCACGCGCGGTGGATGGCGCGGCAGGCGGTGACCGGGCCTGAAGGTGTCGTCATCGGTCATGCCGGGTTTCACGGACCGCCCGATGAGGCGGGCATGGTGGAGATCGGCTACGCCGTCGCTCCTGACTTCCGCCGCCAGGGCTATGGCCGAGCCATTCTGATCGAGCTGTTGCGTCGGGCCGCGGCCGAATCAGAGGTCAAGACCGTACGGGCGACGATCAGTCCCGACAATGTGGCGTCCCTGGCCACGATCGCCGGCTTCGGCTTCGTCCAGGTCGGCGAAGATTGGGACGAAGAGGAAGGTCTCGGACTCATCTTCGAAGTCCCCGCCAACCGCAGGCGCTAGGTGCGACCCACCCGGTGAAGGTTTCCGGTCACAGCAGGCCCCTGGGCGGGGTCAGCGGGCGACGTAGCCGCCATCGACCGGAAGGGCGACGCCGATCACGAAGCTCGCGCCCGGGCTGGAGGGGTGGCCGTAGCATCCGCCGAACATCCAACACATTTGGCTGACCAGCGAAAACGTGGATGTGAGACCCGGTGGGTCGTCCCGTGGCCCACGCCGATGGCGCTGTGGCGTTCGCCTCATCGTGGTCGCGAAGCATGCGCAAGACGGTGGCCGGGGAAGGGTGCCGGCCCTTCTTCTTGCCCTTGGTGATGACGAGCCGGGCGGCGATGTCGCGAAGGCTGAGGTCCTGGCCACGCAGGTGCAAGGCCATGGACAGCATGGCCTCGTCGGTCACAGCGGCGCCACCGATGGCCTTGCCCGGGCGGACTCGTGGCCTTCCAGGGTGCGGTCGCGGATGCACTCGCGCTCCATCCCCGACAGCGCGGCCAGCACGGTGAACACCACGCCGGACGGGTCGTGGGAGCCCTGCAGTTCGCCGGTGAGGAACTCCAGGCCGATGCCGGCGGCGCGCAGCTGCCCGGCCAGGGCGGCCAGGCCGAGGCCGCGGCCGAGTCGTTTGTGCTCGTGCACCACGAGGGTGACCGCCACCCCCGCGGAGCGGAGCTCGCGGGCTAGGGCGACGGCCTTGTCGAGCTCGGGCCGGGTGGTGGCGCGGGTGGAGATCTTCTCGGAGAAGACGCGGGTCACGCCGGCGGTCTTGAGAGAGCCGAGCTGGGTGTCGAGGGACTGGCGGACGGTGGAGGCGCGGGCGTAGCCCATCCGCACATGCCCCGCCGGTTCCGCGGGGCCCGGCTGCGCGCCGTACTCGGCTCTCTCGCGGCCAAGCACGGCTGGGACCTCTCCGAGGTGCCTACGGACAACGGGAATGTCTTCAAACGGATCCAGCCGAGATATCGGGAAAACCGGCCATGAGTCGATCTTGACGCCAATTTCCCCAGGCAGACGTACGGTCAGCGGTCAACCGTGATCAGCTTGAGGGCGTCTTCCTTGTCCTTGTCGGACGGCAAGCTGTACCGCCGGGTGGTCTCCAGGCGGGCATGGCCAAGGATCTCGGCAACCAGGACCAGGTCGGCCTTGCCGCGGACCAGCGTGGTGGCGAGCGTGTGGCGCAGGACGTGCGCCGTGGTGGGATCATCCAGCCCAGCGTTCTGAGCGATCTCGGCGATGATGCCGCCGGCGGCGCGGGTGCTCAGCCGTCCGCCCTTGGCGTTGAGAAATAGGGCACGGTTGTCGTCGGCGCGGGGCCAGTTGGGGCGCTCATCGAGCCAGAGCTGCAGCTCGGTGCGGAGTTTGGGGTGGATGTCGACCTCGCGGAACTTGCCGCTTTTGCCGTACAGGCGCAGCCTGCCCTTGCGGGCCGACACCTGGATGTCGTCGACGTCGAGGCGGAGACCTCGCTGATGCGGGCGCTGGCGTAGTACGGGATCAGCGCGATGCACCGGCCCCGGGGCGACAGATGCGCCTCCACGGCGCGTAGCCAGCGGATGCGGGCGCGTTCCTCCAGGGCGCGGGGCGCGTTCTTGGGCAGGTCTTCGCGGGCGATGTCGGCCTTGCCCAGGCCCCGGCGGGTGTAGAAGTCGTCCAGGGCGGTGAGGGCGGAGTTGACGTAGACGCGGCTGCGTTTGGCGGGGCCGTCGCGCAGCAGCCACATCCGGTAGTCGCGCACGGCCCAGTCCCGCGCCTGCCGATCGGAGAGAGGGTCGGCGGTGTAGGTGGCGGCGTGGTCGGCCAGCCAGGCCAGGTACATCCGCACGCGGGAGCGGTAGGTGCGCCGGGTCTCGGCCGCCAGTGGCGCGGGCTCCAGCACAGCGGCGCGGGCTCCAGCGCAGCGGCGTACTCGTCGAGGATGACGTCATACGCGGGCGGCAGCCTGGTCGGGCGGGCGCCCGGACGGGGCTTCGTAATCTCGGAAGCCCCATATGGGAGTGTACTTCCGAGATGACGTCAATCTCGGAAGTACGGTGCATTCGTCCGGCGATTGATGCGATGGTCAGGCTCGCAGTCCGGGAATGATCATGTAATGCGGAATTATGGGCTGTGGAAGGCGACTTCAGGGTTGCCCTGGGTGGGGGCGTCGAGCAGGGGTTGTGCCCTGCCTTTGAGGTGCTGGTCGAAGAAGGCGGTGACGTAGGCGCGGGTGATCGCTATTCCGCGTTCGGCGGCGATGGTGCCGGAAGCCGACAGGCCGGCCTTGCTCGCCGCGATGGACAGGTCGGTGAAGCTGTCGTGGACGGCTTGGGCGACGGTGAGCCAGCGCTTCCAGCCGTTCAGGACCGGCCAGGTGCCGTCCCAGGTGTGGTCCTTGCCAGGGCTGTGGTCGGACTGGCTGCCCACGAGCAGAAAAGGGCGGTCGCCGAGGCCGGTGGCGGGGAGGGTGGCGTTGATGGTGCCGTCGAGGTTGATGCCGGCCTTGACCCGCCGGTCGGCCAGCATGGTGGCGGAGGTGGCGTCGCCGCCGAGTGAGTGGCCGGCCATGCCGATGCGCTTGGGGTCGATCAGGCCGGCGTGTTTCCAGGCGGGGTGGCGGCCGGTCAGCTGGTCGAGGACGAAGGAGACGTCCTTGGCGCGGTTTGTGGCAATGGTGGCCTTGCCGCCCTCGGGGGGTCTGGGCTGGTCGCACAAGGGCGCGCAGGTGAGCAGGCCTGCGCCGGGGAAGGTGGTGCCGGAGGATTCGTAGGCATGGTCGATCGACGCGACGACATACCCGCGGCTGGCCAGGTCCTCGGCGAGGGCGGTGAGGCTGGCCCGGGGCAGGCCGAGGCCGGGCGAGAGCACCACCAGGGGATGGCGGCCCGGCTCGGGACGGGCGCCCGTGCGGGCGTAGGTGCGGGTGCCGCTGATGGCCTCCGCTGTCAGGCCGGTGCCGGGCGCCTTGCGCTGGATCAGGGACGCGGCCTCTTCCTTGGTCATGTACGGGGCGGGATCGCCGGTGGCGGAGCGGGCGGGGTAGTACAGGGAGAGCATGAGCCTGCGAGGGCCGGATTCGGGGACCCAGGGGTCCTTGCGGCTGGTGTCGACCAGGGACAGGATGTCGCGGCCGACCGGGTCGGCCCCGGTGGGACGGGGCAGCTGCAGATGGAGATCGGTGGTGGCCGACGCGTTCGTGGTGGCGCAGGCCATGGGGGCGCAGGCCGTGGTCAGGGCGAGGCAGGCCGCCAGGGCGACGGCCTGCAGGCGCGGGGTCTTCATCGGGTTCCTTCCGGCAGGTGCTCAGACGTCGCGGCGGCGCACGACGAGCAGGGTCAAGACGGCGGCAGCCAGCGGCCACAGCGCGAAGACGGCCCAGGAGCCGGCCACCGTGGGTAGGGCAGGGTCGTCGCGGAGCTGGGGCAGGCCCAGGCAGGTACGCCAGACGTAAAAGGGGATCAGGGCGTACAGGTCGTTGAGCCACTGGTGGACGGTCGGCTGCAGAAATGTGGGCACGATGACCAGCACGCCGCAGACCGTAACGACGGCCGCCGCGGTGTGCCGCAGCAGCGCGCCGATCCCCATCCCGACCAGCGCTGAGACCGGCGCGAGCAGCGCGTTGGCGGCCAGCACGCGCACCACGGCGGAGTCGCCCAGCGAGACGGCGACGCCGCACCCGGACAGGATGGCCTGGCTGACGCCGAAGGTGGCCGCCGAGATCAGCGCACCGGTCGCGAGCATAACGGCGCCGACGACGGCCAGCTTGGCGGCCACGACGCGGTGACGGGCCGGGACGGCGGTCAGGGTCGTGCGGATGAGGCCGGTGGCGTACTCGCCCACAATGGTGAGCGCGCCCACGGTTCCCGCACCGATCATGAGCATGGTGGCGGACAGGCCGCTGAACACCTCCGACAGGGAGTTGAACCTGGCCCTCTCCATCGGGGTGAAGTCGGGCCAGCCGTTGCGGGCGTCCAGGCTGCTCTGCACGGCGAACGCGATGATGGCCAGGATGCCGAGGCCGAACAGCCAGCGGGTGGAGCGCAGCGACCAAAGTTTGATCCATTCGGCGGCGAGCAGGTCGTGGAAGCGGGCAGAGGTCATCGCGGGTCACCCTCTGGTACGGCGCTGCGGTGCTCGGAGCGGTCGGCGGTCAGCTCCATGAAGGCCTGCTCCAGCGAGGCGGCGCGCGGGGCGAGCTCGTACAGCAGGATGCGCCGCTCGTAGGCGAGTTCGCCGATGCGGGCGGCGCTCAGCCCGGTGACGGTCAGGCATGCGCCTTCGTCCTGCCGTACGTGGGCTCCTGCGTGGGCGAGGACGGCGGCGAGTTCGGCGGGGTCGGGCGTGCGTACGGTGACCGACGCGCCGGTGCCGCGGGCGGCGAACGCGGTCAGGCTCTCAGCGGCGATCAGTTCGCCGCGGCCGATGACGATGAGCCGGTCGGCGGTGTGCTCCATCTCGCTCATCAGGTGGCTGGAGACCAGCACGGTGCGTCCTTCGCCGGCCAGGCGCCGGAACAGGCCGCGTACCCAGCGCACCCCTTCGGGGTCCAGCCCGTTGACGGGCTCGTCGAACAGCAGCACCGGCGCGTCTCCGAGCAGGGCGGCGGCGATGCCGAGCCGCTGGCGCATGCCCAGGGAGAACCCGGCCACCCGGCTGCGGGCCACGCTCTCCAGCCCCACCTCCCGCAGCACCTCACCCACCCGGCAGCGCGGCAGGCCGTTGCTGCGGGCCAGCGCGGATAGGTGCGCCGCGGCGCTGCGCCCGCCGTGCACGTCGCCGGCGTCCAGCAGCGCTCCGGCGTGCCGCAGGCCGGCCCGGTGCCGGGCGAACGGGCGGCCGTCGATGGTGGCGGTGCCGCTGGTGGGCCGGTTCAGCCCGAGGATCATCCGCATCGTGGTGCTCTTGCCGGCGCCGTTCGGGCCGAGGAACCCGGTGACGCAGCCCGGCCGCACGGTGAAGGTCAGGCCGTTCACGGCCGTCACCTCGCCGTAGCGCTTGGTCAGTTGGTTGACTTCGATCACCCGCCCAACGGTGTCGCAGACCGGGCAGGCGTGACATCTGGCTGCGGGCCGGTTCCGGGCGGGCAGGGGTGGCCTGCGGGCATAGGCCGGCAGGCCGATGCCCGCAGCGGAAACCGATGACTACGATCGACCGGGTGCGCGATGAAATGCCCAGGCCACCCTTGACCCAGCGGCTGCCGCATGGTGTGCGGACGGCGCTCACCTGGTGTGCCGTCGTGGCCTCCCTGCCGCTGCTGCACGCCGTGACGCTGGCCGATGACGAGAGTCTGCTGCCCGTAGGTGCGATGCACGCGGGTTTCGCCGCCGCGATGGCGTTTCCTCTGGTGTGGGCCCGGCGCCGGCCGTGCGCGGTGCTGGCGGTGCTGCTGGCCGAACTGCTCGTGGCCGTGGCGTTGGCGCAGCCCGCGGAGCGGGTCTGGCCGCTGATGCCGGTGGCCGATCTTCTGGTCTGTTTCATCACGGCCACCCGGTCACGCCGTACCGGCCTGGCCGCGGCGGCCACCACGTTGATCGTCCAGGAGGCGGCCTGGCACGTGGCCCTGCTGACTCAGGGGTTGCGCGTCTTCGCGTCAGGCTTCCTCGCGCTGTCGGGCCTGCTCGGCCTGGGCGTCGTGGTCGCCTGGACGGCGGGCACGGCGCTCCGGCAACGACGCGAGTACGGCCGGGCGCTGCGTGCGCAGGCCGAGCTTCAGGCGGTCACGGCCGACAGGCTACGCATCGCGCGCGAGCTGCACGACATGGTCGCGCACAGCATCGGCGTCATCGCCATCCAGGCCGGCGCGGGCGCGCGGGTGATCGACAGCCGGCCGGAGCAGGCGCGGGACGCGCTCGCCGCGATCGAGGCCGCCGGCCGGCAGACCCTGCAGGGACTCCGGCACATGCTCGGCGTGCTCCGCGAGCCCCCCACCGCATCGGAGCCGGAAGCGGCGCCCTTGTCGGGGCTGGCAGACCTCGACCGGCTCGCCGAGACGACCACGGCCGCCGGCGTCCGTGTGGACGTGCGCCGCCAGGGGAAGCCACGCGGGCTGCCCCCCGCGGTGGACCGGTGCGCCTTCCGCATCGTCCAGGAGTCGGTGACCAACGTCGTCCGCCACGCCGACGCCCGCCACTGCCAGGTCGTCCTCGACTACGCGCCCGACGAACTACGCGTCGACATCACCGACGACGGACGCGGCACCGCCACCACTGCGGCCTCACCCGGCAGCGGGTACGGGATCGCCGGCATGCGCGAGAGAGCCGCTCTGCTGGACGGCTGTCTCAGCGCCGGACCACGCCCAGAGGGTGGTTTCCGCGTCACCGCCACCCTCCCGCTACCAAGTCCGCCCTCAGCGCGGGGGCGCGCCCAGACCGCTCACGTGGAGGCACGTTGACCATCCGCGTCGTGCTCGCCGACGACCAGCCGCTGATCCGCGCCGGTCTGCGCATGGTCATCGACGGCACTCCCGACGTCGTTGTCGCCGGGGAGGCCGGGACGGGAACCCAGGCGATCCAGCTCACCCGGCAGCTACGTCCCGACGTGGTCGTGATGGACATCCGGATGCCCGGCATGGACGGCATCGAGGCCACCCAGACCATCACCACCGAATCGCCGGCCACCCGCGTGATCATGCTCACGACGTTCGACGACGACAGCAACGTCTACGCCTCGCTGCGGGCCGGGGCGAGCGGGTTCCTGGTCAAGGACATGGCGCTGGAGGACATTCTGTCCGCCGTCCACGTGGTCGCCGCCGGCGACGCCCTGATCGCACCCAGCGTCACCCGCCGCCTCATCGCCGAGTTCGCCGAACGCCCCGAACCTCGCCCGCGGCCACGCGAGTTGGCTGGCGTCACCGCGCGAGAACGCGAGGTGCTGACCCTGGCCGGGCGCGGCCTGTCCAACGCCGAGATCGCCGCCCACCTGCACATCAGCCCCGGCACCGCCAAAGCCCACATCGCCAGCCTGCTCACCAAACTCGGCGCCCGCGACCGCATCCAGCTCGTCATCGCCGCCTACGACGCCGGCCTGGTATCCCCGCTCCATGACGATCGATAACGAGAAGCGCGCCGGCCCAGCCCCGTCAACCACTGTCTGACAACTTGGCGGCTACCCCCCGGCAACGGCGCCTCTCAGGCAGCATCGGTCTCCTCCCCAAGCTTGAGGTTGACATCCATGTCCTCCAGCGGTGCGTTCAGGTCGTAGACGTAGTCGCCGAAGCGGCGCACGTTGTCCTCCTGATAGGGGGACATGATGGCCACGTCGGCGCGATGCACCGTCTCGCCCGCGCTGCGCAGCCGGTTGAGCACCAGCGACATGTCCAGCGTGGTCTGGTACATGACCAGGTCGGCGACCAGGGTGTTGAACTTGATCGCCTTTTCCTGTTCTTCCGGGTCGTTCTCGGCGATCACTCCGTTGTTGCCGAACCCGATCCACTTGGAGAAGTTGTTGTAGGACTCGACCATGTTGGTGGCCCGGGTGATGTTCTCCCGTAGCGCGGCGTCGGAGACGTAACGAAGAAGCACCATGGTGCGGATCACGCGGCCCAGCTCGCGGAAGGAGCGGTAGATCTTATTGCGCTTGGAGTCGTGCCGTAGCCGCCGCAGCAAGGTGATCGACGACAGCTCACCTTCGCGGATGGAGATGGCCACCTTCATCAGGTCTTGCCAGTGAGCCTCGATCAGCTGCCAGTTGATCGGCTCGCCGAACAGCGCGTCGATATGCCGATAGCGCAGGCCCGGCTCGGGCCGGTGGAAGGTCAGGTCCCGGAAGTTGCGGATGCGTGGCAGCAACTCGAATCCGAACAGATGCGCCAAACCAAAGACAGGGAACGACTGGCCTTGCGTATCAGCGTGAATCTCCTTGGGCGCCGCCTCGCTCTCCTGCTCCAGCAGCCCCTCGATGATGTAGACCGCCTCCCACACCCCGCACGGCACGAATCTGGAAAACAGCGCGATGTAATTGTCGGCGATGTGGTGGTAGGCGACGCCGCCGTAGCCCCCGTACCGGAGATCAAATTGTCCACGTAGATGTCGTACTTGGTGCCGTCGGCGGCCACCGCGTTGCCCTCCCCCCACAACCGGGGCAGATCCAGGCGCAGGTAGGCGTTGACCACGTCGGCGATCGCCTTGTTCAAACTGGCCAGCGTGACGTGCTTGCGCACCGTGTAGGACAACTCGTGGGCGCTGATGCGGCCGCCCAGATGCCGGGCGGCCTGGGCGGCGCCCAGGTTGCAGCCGTAGGCGAAGGCCACCAGCAGGTAGCGCTCCAGCGGGTCGGCCAGCTTGGCCTGCGACCCCGACAGCGGCCCGAAATGCCGGAACCAGCGCAGATGCCGCGTGGTCCGGGTCAGAATCTCCAGCAGGGAGCGTTCCGGCAGTCGGCCCTTGACGGCCGTGGCCAGCTTGAGCGCCTCGGCGCTGTGCCCGGCGGACTTGCGCGCCTTGAGCGAGGGCCTGCCCTGCTCGTCGATGACCAGGTCGGCGTTGTCCGGGTAGCCCGCGTCCATGGCCGCGGCCACGTCCTTCATCCGCATCTTCAACTGCGCCACGAACTCCGAGGCCGTCGTGGGCAGGCCCACCTCGGCGCAGTAGGTGGCCAGGTGCGGCTGGCAGTCCTCCCAGCTGAGCAACTGGGACTGCCAGTTGGCGTAGGCCTCCGAGCCGACCGCCGCCACATCGCCGCGCACCAGCTCGTCCGCCAGGCAGGAGAACACGCAGATCTCAAAATGCCGGCGCACCACCTTGCCGGGGCGGCGCTTGTCGGCGATCACCTTCTGCCAGGCCTCCGACGCGAAAGACACATCCACGTGCTTGCGCACCGTCACCGTGGACACCTCGCCGGTCGTCTCATCGACGACGTCTTCCTCGACCGTGTACTCGTCGCCGATGAGCTCGCTGGTGCGGGTGGCATTGGCGCGCACGAACTCCAGCGCCTCCAGAAGCCTGCGGTCCGCGCTGGCCGGCTCCAGCACCAGCACGCCGGCCAGGCGCAGCAGCAGCCCACGATGGGAGCGATAGAAGCGGTCCAGCAGCGGCAGATAGTTGTCGCCGTGGAAGGCGGCCAGCGCTTCGTGCTCGGCCACCAGGTCGGCCAGGCCGCCATTGCTCTCGATCGTCTCCAGCACCGCCCGTCCGGTCTCGTGCCGACGCCGCACCGCCGTCCACGGGTTCGGCGCGTTCCGAGCCGACAGGTCGACCTCCTTGGCCGCGCTCAGCAGATCCCCCAGCACCGCCAGCATCCGCTCGTTGCGCTGACGCTGCTCGGCGCGAATGGTCTCCAGCAGCTCGCGGGCCTTGTTGTGCATGGTGTTCATCCGCTTGCACAGCATGGTCACCAGGTCATCGCGGGCGCGTATCCGGGCCTGGTGTAGCAGGCACGCTTCCAGCACGATCCGCTTGACCTCGCCGTAGTCGCGTATCTCAGCGGCGTCCAGCGCCCGCGCCTCGGCCGCGAAATGAGCGATCTTGGAAGCGGGCACTCCTTTCAGCCAGGCGTCGCTGCCCCCGGCCATGCCGTCCAGCCAGGCCAGATGGTCCAACTGCTGGCGCAGCTTGGTCACCGTGGCCCGCGGTGCGCTCTTCTTGGCCCGGTCATGACTGCTGCGGCCGGTGGCCGGATCCACCTCCAGCATCGCCAGCATGCGCGCGTGGTCGTCGAAGCCCATCCGGCCGTAGGCCAGGGTGAAGATGGCGCCGTTGACCTCCGTGCGCACCTGAGCGGCCAGGTCATCCAGGGTGGAGAACGCCGGGAATTCGCAGCTGTTCTTGGCCAGCTCCTCCAGCGCCACGTTGATCAGATCGGCCGGGTGGTCTTTGGTCTTGGCTGCCTGCCGGATCGCCTGCTCGGCCAGCTTGCGCGCGGCGGCCTGATCGCCGTCCAGCCCCAGCCGGGCCCGCACCAGCGCCTTGTGGTTGCGTCCGGTCCGCTCGGCCACGTCCGTCATGCCGATCCGCTCCGGCAGGCCCAGCTCGTTCCGTACGTGCTCGATCACCTGGGCCGGGATTTCGGCCAGCCGCGGAAACCGGCCCACCCGCTGACAGCACTTCAGCCACACCAACAGCGACAGCCGGTTCTCATCGCTGTCGGTCATCTCCCGCGCCCAGTCCATCTCCGCCAGGCTCGGCGAGTACGCCTCGCGCAGTTCACGCTCGGAGATCGTCCGCTTGAACCGCGGGTAAGCGGTCTTGTCGATCGAGGCCATCAGGCATTGCCTTCCCAGCGGCCCCGATCACCACAGAACGGGAGATGCTGTAGCCGACCGAATACAGTCCGTGAGACGGAAACGCAGAAACCAGGGCCGACTCCCTCGCGGTCTACGGGCGGACGACTTCCGAGATTACGCGCCAACCCCGCAGCGAGCCTGATTCGGCATCGGATACCCCATCAACCCGGACCCGCAGCGGGCATGCCCTACGTTCTCAAGATCGACTCATGGCCGGTTTTGCCCGTATCTCGGCTGGACCCGTCAAAGCCCCTCGGCCCTGGAATTTGATCTTCGGCCTGAGTCCAGCCCGACGCATCCCGTCGTGACGTCCGCCAGCGCTCAGGGACGCGGGCTCGCGCTCGTCGGCTCTTTCTGGCGGGCGAGGAGCCCGGAGATGGCCACCTCCACCGTCCGGCGCATGACCTCGGTGAAGTCGAGTCGCATGGCGGCCAGTGCCGGGTCGGAGGCGTAGGCGGCCAGCATCGCCTCTGATGGCCGGTCGCAGGGCCAGGCCGCGGTGGCCATCAGAAGGGTCACTTCCACCACCCGGGGCGCGCCGTGGGCGCCGAGTTCGGGCACGTGCCGCAGGACCAGCTGGACCAGCGCCTGCATGGAGTGCTTGGCGGCGTACTTGTGCCGGATGGCGACCTCGGTGGAGATGTTGTGCTCCAGTACTGCGGCCTGCGCGCTGATCAGGTCGCACAGCACCGGCCGCTGCGCCATCGACTCGGCCAGAATCTCGGCCAGCCGGTCACCGCGCTCTCGCGGCGTGCCCTCGCTGGGCTGAAACGACCGCTCCAGCTCGGCGATCCAGTCCTGGATCTCGGCGTCCAGTAGTTGGAGCAGGACCGCCTCGCGCGAGTCGAAGTAGCGCAGCACGTTGACCTTGGCCAGGCCGACGCGCCGACTCAGTTCGTTCAGGCTCAGCTTCGCGACCGGCATCTCGGCCAGCATCGCGGCCGCGGTCTTCAAGATCTGCCGGCGTCGTTCGGTCCGCTGCTCCTCGTTGCGGGCGCGCTTGAAGTTCACGGGCCCATCTTACATACCGCTGGTATTTTGCGAAGATACCGGCGGTGCGTTAGCGTGAACAGGGACAAAATACCGGCAGTACTTAAGGGGTGCGTCATGTACCAGGTTCCTCGCCAGCAGGGAAAGCTCACCGTGGTGACCGGCGCGAACAGCGGAACCGGCAAGGCGGCTGCGACCAAGCTGGCCGCGGCCGGCGCGCGGGTGATCATGGCAGTGCGCACTGTCGCCAAGGGCGAACAGGCGCGCGCCGAGATCCTCAGTGCCCACCCGGCAGCAGACGTGGAGGTGCGGCGGATCGACTTGGCCGACCTGGCCTCGGTCAAGGAGTTCGCCGCCGGCCTCATCGCCGACGGGCGCCCGGTCGACATCCTTCTCAACAACGCCGGGGTCATGTTCCCCCCGGTGCGGCACGAGACCGTCGACGGGTTCGAGCTGCAGCTGGGCAGCAACTTCCTCGGCCCGTTCGCCCTGACCGTGCGGCTGCTGCCGCTGCTGCTGAAAGCGCCCGCCCCGCGCGTGGTGACCATGAGCAGCGGCATGGCCGCCCGCGGCGAGATCGACTTCGACGATCTGAACTGGGAGAAGAGCTACGACCCGACCGGAGCGTACGGGCGTTCAAAGCTGGCGGACCTGCTGTTGAGCCAACACCTGGCCCGGCTCGCGACCGAGCGTGGTTGGCCGCTGCTGTCAGCCGGAGCGCATCCCGGTAACGCGGCCACCAACATCGCCGCCTCCGGCCCGAGGCTCGGTGGTGACCCCAGCCTGCTGTTCCGCATCGCGTGGAAGGTCACCCCGCAACACAGCGCGGAGGCCGGTGCCGGCCCGATGCTGTACGCCGCGACCGCGCCCGGCGTGACCCAGGGCGGCTACTACGGCCCCCGCTGGGGGCTGGTCGGTGCTCCTGCCCTCGCGCGGCCCACGAAGAAGGGCCTCGACCGCGACGTCGCCGCCCGATTGTGGGCCGAGGCCGAGCGCCTGACCGGCGCCACCCTCCCCGCCAACCTCTGACCGCCCACCAGCCAAGGCCGAGTTGGAAGCACTCCTCCCCGACGCCCGTGTGCTCGCGCTCACCGCGAACCACAAGGACCACGAGGCCGCCGCGCGGGTCATCTCCCAGGCCGTCGAGGAGTTCGGGGCGGCTGGACATCCTCATCAACAACGCCCAGGAGTTCCGCACGGGAATCGCTCTGGAGGACCTGAGCTGGGACGACATGATCTCCACCTACGAATCCGGCGTGTTCGCGACCTGGCGGTTCATGGCGGCCGCGCTGCCGTACCTGAAGGAGACCGAGGGCACCGTCAACGTCATGGGCTCCGGTGCCGGTGTGCAGTCGGTTCCCCACCACGGCGCCTACGGCTCCAACAAAGAGGCCAACGAGCGCGAGTACCCCGACGTCATCGCCGACATCCCGAAGGGCATCGCCCTCGGCCGCATCGGCGACGCCGAGAAGAACGTCGGCAGCCTCTGTGTCTACCTCGCCAAGCCCGAAGGCAAGTACATGACCGGCTCGACGTTCGACGTCGACGGCGGCGCTTTCATCCGCCCCTGACCCATCCGCAACAACCGCACGTACCGATCACACGACCATGAAGGAACACACGACATCATGACTGACCAGCTCAACATCCCGTTCACCAAGGAGAGCACCGCCGATGACGTCATCGCCGGTGTGGACCTGACCGGCAAACGCGCCATCGTCACCGGCGCCTCCTCCGGCCTGGGCGCCGAGACCGCGCGCGCCCTCGCCTGCGCCGGCGCGGACGTGACCCTCGCGGTCCGCAATCTCGACGCCGGCCGGCAGGTCGCGGCGGGCATCACCGCGAAGACCGGCAATGCGAGCGTGCATGCCAGAAAGCTCGACCTGGACGACCGCGCCTGCATCGACGCGTTCGTCGCCGCGTGGGAGGGGCCGCTGCACATCCTGGTCGACAACGCCGGGATCATGGCGCTGCCCGAGCTGACCCGCACCCTCCAATCGTGCTGCCTCGGCGGGCGTAGTGGCGCCGGGTCCGGGCCGTCCATTGATCCGTTGAGACTCGCCAGGTCTGGCGAGACGAAAGTACCTCAATCCGCTACATCGGAGACCATGGCTGTCACGTCGAACTGATGCGGCTCAGCGAAGGTGCGGGGCACCTCCCTGGCTCGCTCAAGGCTTGATCGACATGGCCCGAGCGGGGCGGGCAGAATGCTTCCCATGATGGATGCGAGTGTGATGCTGCGGTTGCTGGCGCTGCTACGTGACGCGGATTGCGAGATCTGGGTTGCTGGTGGATGGGGCATCGATGCCCTGGTCGGCAAGGTCACCCGTGAACATCGCGACCTTGACCTGTTGCACCGCGTCGAGCAGGAACCGCTGCTGATCAAGAACCTGGAGGCCGCAGGGTTCATCGAGCAGCCCGATGTTCAGCCCGGCCGACCCGTCCGGTTCGTCATGAAGGATCACCATGGTCACGAGCTGGACCTACATCCGCTGCGGTTCGAGGCGGACGGCTCCGCCGTCCAGCAAGCCAACGATCATGGCGGCACCTTTCACTACCCTGCGGACGCCTTCACCACGGGCATGATCGAGGGCGTTCCGGTGAACTGCTTGTCGGCGGCCCAGCAGATTGCCTTCCACCAAGGGTATGAACCCAGCGACCGAGACCGTCATGACATGGCCCAACTGCGCGAGGCATTTGGTGTCGCCACCCACTTCTAGAACCTCATCCTGTGGTCGTTCTCCGGTCGCATCGAATCATCATCGGCGGAGCCCAGACGTCGCATGGGTAGTCTCCAGGGGGTGCTGGAGGCTCCGACCCTTCTCCGGACACGCGCCTTCTGCTTGCATCACCTCTACTGAGCTGTACGCCCACGCGGTCGGCTCACCGCATCTGGAATCAATCGAGAATCGCTCTGATGCTGCCAACCGCACCGTGCGGGCGTCGGCGCGCATCCGCAGACGGTCGGCCGTGAGCGTTGTCCGCTCGACATCGAGGTCGAAGCGATCGGCAGTCAGGATGCGTCGTCGGTGAAGTGCGAGAGAACCATCTCGACCAGCGCGGCGACGTCGGCATCCACCATCGGCTCGCCGGTCATGCCCATCCGGTGGAGCAGGGTTCCGACAATGACGTCGATGAAGAACAGGACCCGGGTCTCCGGCTCGCCGAGCGCCTCTTGGAGTGCGAGCCGGTAGGGGTCCTGCAACCGGGCGGACAGGATCTCGCGCAGGGCCGGGTCGCTGACGGCGTCGCTGAACACGCCGGCGAACGCGTCGCCGACGCCGGGCTCGCTGATCTTCCCCGCGATCCAGTGGATGGCCGAGGACATGAGCTCGGCTCGACCGGTGCCCTCCAGCGGCACCGGGCCGAACACGTCCAGAAGGCAGTCCACGATCAGCGCGCCCTTGGACGGCCAGCGGCGGTAGATCGTCGTCTTGGCGACCCCGGCCGCGGCGGCGATGCGGTCGACGGTGGCACGCGCGTACCCGAGCTCCTGGACCGTGCTCAGCGTCGCGGCGAAGACCACGTCGTTGAGGCCGGCGCGCGGGCGACCGGGTGGTCTGGCGGATGCGGTCGAGGTCATGCCCTCACGATAACCCATTGCGCTACCAGCGGTATCGATACTTGCGGTGGCGCAATTACCGGGGCTGAGGAGGAGACATGGGTGAGGTCACTGTCACGGAGCGGCAGCCGGAGCCGGAGCCGGACTGGTCGGCGGTGACGGACTGGCTGGCGGTGATGGCCGAGGAGCTGGTCGCTTACCGTGGGTCGGAGAACCGCTTTGGGTGTCCAGCGCGGTGCGGGCGATCACCGGGGAGGCTCGGCAGGGGCACTCAGTGGCAGGCGCAGGATGAAGCCGGCCCCGCCGATCGCGGCCTGCTCGACGTGCAGGGTGCCGTGGTGGGCGGTGGCGATGTCCCGGGCGATGGCCAGGCCCAGGCCGGTGCCTCCGCGGTCGCGGCTGCGGGCGGCGTCGAGGCGGACGAACCGCTGGAAGATCCGTTCTCGGTCGGCCCGGGGAACGCCGTCGCCGTCGTCGCTCACCACCAGCTCGGCGTGCGTTGCCGAGCTGCGCAGCCGTACCCGCACCTTGCTGGTGGCGTGCCGCTGTGCGTTGTCCAGCAGGTTGGTCAGCACCCTTGCGATCTGTCCTGGTACGGCGTCGACGACGACCCGTTCGGCCAGGTTCAGGGCTGCCGGGTGGCGATCGGCACGCCGGCCGGTCTCGGTGCGGATCAGGTCGGTCAGATCGACGTGCCGAGTGGCCTGGGGAGCGGCGGCGTCCAGCCGGGCGAGCAGGAGCAGGTCGGTCATGATGTCCTGAATCCGGTCCAGGTCCTCCAGCGTGTGCCCGATCAGGTCGGGCAGGTCGGTGTCGCGGGGATGCATCTGGGCCTCCTCCAGGCGCACGCGCAGGCCGGCCAGCGGGGTGCGCAGCTCGTGGGAGGCGTCGGAGGCGAACTGGCGTTGCCGCTGCAGCGCCTGATGGGTCGAGGCTTTGGCCTGCTCCAGACGTCCGAGCGTGTGGTTGACGGTGCGCGCCAGTTGGGCGATCTCGCCGCGGCCGTGCGGTTGCGGGATGCGGATGCTCAGGTCGCTGACGTTGATCGCGGCCAGTTGTGCGCGCATGAGCTGGATCGGGCGCAACGTGCGGCTGGTGATCTTCCATGTTGCCGCTGCGGCCAGGAGGATCAGCAGCGCGATCTGGGCGATCCAGAGCAGTTGGAACGTCCGGGACGGCGCCATGGGCGAGACCATCCGGCCGGCGTAGACCACCGGGGAGGTGGGGGCGGGTGAGAGGCGGACGGCGGCCAGACGCAGGCACTGTCTGCCGGTGTTCTTGGCGCACACCTCGACGTCGGCCTGAGGGTGGTCCGGGGAGGGTCGTACCTGGCTCAGCGGGTCCCGACCGCGTGCCGCGGGCGAAGCGGCGATGACGCGGTGATCGGCTCCCACTACCTGGATCAGGTCGATGCCGGGTGTCTGCGTCTCGATCGTGCCGGTCAGATTCCGGCGCCCGGCTGCGGCGGCGGTGATCCCGGCTTGCTCGCGGGCGCCTGACCAGCCGGGGTCGGCTGACGCCTGCCCGGCGGCTGACGCTCCGACCATGCCCATCGGGACCAGTACGGCGATCGCCGTGGCCATGGCCAGGACGGTGAGTCGGGCCGGGGTCGAGCGCAGGCGCGGCGATGAGCCCGGACTCATGACGCTATCTCGCCGCTTCGCAGATCGCCCGGCGCGCCGCACGCGTGCGCGAACCTGCCAGGAACTAGGCCGGTCAAGGCTCGCCGGCGGCGGTATTCCTCCTCGTCGATTTCATCGCGGATGAACAGGACGAGCAGCTGCCGTTCCTGCGGCGAGCAGGCCTGGCACGGGGCCGGTGTCCGTCTGTACAGGGACACCATGGCCAATGCCGCGGCGATGGCCGTGGTGAACAGGATCTGGCTGACGATCAAGGACATGGTTCTCCTCCCGGCGGTGATGATGAAGGCTCGCTCTCAGGGCGGTCTACAGGTCCGGGATGTCGTGGTGGTGGCGCCGGATGTGCGCCGTGAAGGCCCGCATGTATCCGGTCAGAAACTCGGCGACGGACGGCACCTGGATGTCGCCCTCGTCGTTGATCAGGCCCTTGGTGAACTGGATGTAGGCCTCGGGCTGACCCAGCACCGGGGAGTTGGTGAAGGACAGGATGGCCTTGAGGTGCTGCTGTGCGACCGCGGTGGAGATCGGGCCGGGTGAGGCTCCGATGATCGCGGACGGCTTGCCGTTCAGCACGTTGGATCCGTAGGGCCGGGTCGCCCAGTCGATGGCGTTCTTCAGCGCGCCCGGTACGGACCGGTTGTACTCGGGTGTGACGAACAGGAGGGCGTCGGAGGCTTTGATCGCGTCCTTGAACTCCTGGGCCACGGCGGGGTAGTCCGGGTCGTAGTCGTAGCTGTACAGGGGCAGCTCGCCGATGGGGATCTCCGTGAGGCGGAGTTCCGGCGGCGCGAGACGGCTCAGAGCCAGAGCGAGAGTCCGGTTGATCGACTTCTGGGACAGGCTCCCGACGATGTAACCAACGATGTAAGTCATTGCGTTTCCTTTCAAGAAATCGGCCTCGGAAGAGGCGGGAAGGAGGCCGTGCCGACGAGGTCTTCGGGCTGCCGGGCGCGTCGCGCTCACAGCAGTGCCGGGGAACGTCTTGCGCCTGTTCGGTGACGGCGAGGCCCGGGGTGATCACGCTGGCGGAGATGTCGTAGCCGCCCGGTCCATGGGCGAGCCGGCCGCGACCTAGGGGGTCCGGAGCCGGATTTGACGACACGTACTCATCAATCGGGGGCCGGTGAAATTGATCTCGAGGACGCGCGGGGCTAACCCTCGACGAACGCGACCGTCTCGTCGAGCGGTGCCCGGCCCGTACGGACGTACTCCACCGTGACGTCCTCGAACCCGATCGACATGCCACAGAAGAGGATGAGGCCGTCCGGGGGTGAGAGGATCTCCGCGACGGTCCTGCGATACACCGACCACGCCATCTGCGGGCAACTGTGCAGCCCTTCGGCACGCAGCAACAGCATGACGGTCTGCAGGTACATGCCGACGTCGGCCCATTGGGGCGGGCCCATGTCGCGGTCGATGTAGCAGAACAGCGCGGCGGGCGCGCCGAAACACTGCCAGTTCTCGGCGGCGGCCCTCTGGCGCGCCTCCCAGTCCTCACGCACGATGCCGAGTGCGCTGTAGCGCTCCTGGCCGAAGGCGGATCGGCGCTCGTGGTACGGGGTCTTCAGCGCGGGCGGGTACATCTCGTACTCGCGCTCGTCCCAGGGGTCGCCTGCGGCCAGGCGCTCGCCGGCGCGCTTCTTGAGCTCGGCCAGCGGCTCGCCGGTCAGCACGTACGCGTGCCATGGCTGGAGGTTCGATCCGGACGGCGCCCAAGCCGCGGCGGACAGCACGCGCTCCAGCACCTCCCTCGGGACAGGCCGGTCGGTGAATCCGCGCACCGCCCGTCGGCTCGTGACTGCCTCATAGACGTCCAAGATCACCTACCTCCTCAACGCGTTAATTTCACTACATATGAGACCGTATCACAAGCGATAGTATCATTCAATACTATTCAGTGGCCGTACGAGCCCCGTGCATCGCGGAGGGAATGGATTCAACGCCAGCCGATGAGGTGCGCAACGGCACCGCCAGGACAGCGTCCCCGCCCGAAGCCGGCGGGGCGCCAGGCAACCGGCGCACAGGCGCGCTTACGCCTCGCCGTCCGCTGGATAGGCGAACCGGGTCAGCAGATCCCTCAGGAGTTCGGCCTCGCCGGGCCCCAACGCGGTAACCAGGCGCGCATCCACCGGCTCCGCCGCCACATGGGCCGCATCGAAAAGCTCGACGCCTTGAGGCGTGATCTCCACTGCCCGAACCCGTCGGTCCCCCGGCACGCTCTTGCGTACGGCCAGCCCCTTACGCTCCAGGTCGTCCACGACCCGCATGATTCCGGCCTTGTCCGACCCGGTCGCCGCCGCCAGGTCCCGCTGCACCGTGGGCCCGCGCTCGATCAGCACGATCAGCACGGCGAAATGCCGCAACTCTATGCCGAGCGGCCGAAGCGCCTCTGTCATCACCGTGGCCGCGCGCCAGTGCGCCTGGCGCAGCAGCAGGCCGAGAGCGAAAGGTGATGCATCCCCAGGGCGGTCGGTCGTTCTGCGGGGAACGTCGGCTGTCATCAACCCATGTTATCAGACATGCTCTCATTCGATACGGTATCGGATGAAATTAATGCACGTCAGCGGGAGGCGAGAGGGGTTTTCGGACTCGACGCGGGTGAGCTTCTCAGGGTTGCGGACGTAGTAGAGGCCGGTGACGCGGGCGCTCTCCACGCGGAAGGCCAGCACCCCGTCGATCACGCCGTCCAGGCGCAGGATGAGCCCGGGGTTGCCGTTGACCGTCGTGAGCTCAGATCGGACGCGGCGGAAACGCCCCTGCGCGGCCGGCCTCCTGGCGGTCATGGTCCTATGGAGAAGATCGCGACAGGTATGACGATGGAGGAAGACACAGTGAAGCGCATCGGCATCATCGGGGTGGGCGAGATCGGCCGAGCCATCGTGGCGGGGCTGTGTGAGGGAGCCGACCGCTCCCCCGAGGTGTTCCTCTCCCCCCGGGGAGCCGGCACGGTCGCGGCGCTGTCCGAGCGCTACGAGAGCGTGCGGGTGTGCCCCGGCAACCAGGAAGTGGTGGACGGCTCCGAGGTGGTGATCATCGCCGTACGCCGCCAGGACCGGCACGAAGCACTGGCCGGGCTGAGGGTGGACGGCGACAAGGTGGTGGTCAACGTGATGGCCGGGGTCGGCAACGACGACCTGCGCCGGACGCTCGCCACCGACGCCCCGCTGGTACGGGCCATCCCCCTGCCCACCGTGCGCGAACGCCGCTCCGTCACGGTGACGTACCCGTCGCACCCAATGGTGGACTCCCTCTTCGAGCACCTGGGCGGGGTGCTCCCGGTCGCGGACGAGGCGGCCTTCAACGTCTTGTCCGCACTGACGGGAACGCTGACCACCCACTACTCGTATCTCGCCACGCTCACGTCGTGGACCGTCGATCACGGCATCGACCCCGACGACGCGGACCGCTACGTTCGCGGCCTCTTCCAAGGGGTCGGCCGTTCCCTGAGCGACGAGACCCGTTCGCTGCACCAGCTCGCGGCCGACCACGAGACCCCGAACGGGAACAACGAACGCATCCGCACCACCTGGTTCACCCCGGCCAACGCCGAAGCCCTCAACAGGGCCCTCGACGACCTCCTCGCCGATCTCTGAAGCCCGGTGAGTTCACCGCTGTCCGCCGGTCGCCACCAGCTCCCCGGCGAAGTGGCAGGCGGCCAGTTGCCCGCCCGGGGTCTCGGCGAGCTGCGGCTCCTGCTCGGCGCAGATCGTCCGCTCCACGGCACGGCCCACGTGTCGCGCTTCCACAAGGTCAGATCGAACGGCATTCCATGCGGTAAGGATCGGCTTGCCGATCCGACCGAGCGCGTGCGGGTCATCGACCCGGCTGATCCACCACCTGCCGAGACTCAGCGCCGCCACGCCATCCGGCACGCCCCGGTTTCGGCTGAGTCTGCGCCAACACCGGCCACTAATGCTCATGTTGGGTTCGGTAGGTAGGTCCGCCAGGGGTAGCGCCCGGTGTGGTGCGACGGGGATGTGGGAAGCCGTATGACGGCGAGCATGCCTGTGGCGCGGTCAAGTCCGAACTGGTCGTCGGCTCCAATTGTGGTCGTGGTGGCGTAGGCAGCCTGCCTTTCCTCGGGGGGCTGGTCTTGATGGATCAGACCAACCTGGGTCCAGCCCAGCTCGTCATTGATCGCCCGATACAGGTCGGCGTCGTGGCGTGCGTGCTGCTCGTCGGCGGCGAGGACGTGGACGCCACCAAATTCCGGGTACTGCTGAGCGAACCGGCTGTACACGAAGATGGGAAACGCTGCGGCGAGAGCTCGATCACGGGCGGTGGGAAGGAACTCGGCCAGCCTTTGAATGTCACGGGTTGCCTTCTCGCTTCCTGCGGCCTCGTCGAGCATGAGGAGACCTGTGCCCATCTGCACGTCGCTCATGACGATCCCGGTTGAACGCAGGGTAGCTTCGCAGATCAACGCGACGAACTCTGTTGTGGTAAGACCGGCAACTTTCAGCGCGCTCTTCAGGAGACGACCGTCTTTGCGTCGTCTGAACAGGCCCATTGGTCATCGATTCCCTTCGGCTGGCCGCAGGGAAGCGGCGCCCGTGGCACAGGACCTACCTGCATGGTCTCGGGACCCCTCCCAGGCGGCCTTCTAAAGATCATAAGGGCCCACTTTGCCGAAAGCATCAGGACCGGTCCCGAAGCTAACGGGGTACACCCAGGTCAGTGGGCCTCTGCCGTAGCGGCAATCGTTATCTTGGGTTCTTGGGTCTTCTCACAGGTCAGGGAAAATGTGATCTTGTCAGGCACGTAAGGCATATGCGCTGGCGTGCACTGGCGGTGCGGTGCGGCGCCGACCCCGATGTCGTGGCGGGCGAACTGCGTGCCGATCCGGCCCGGGCCAGGGCGCGGGCCCGGCAGGTGCTGGCAGCCGAGGCGACCTCGTCCCACAGCGGCCGATCGCCGACCTGCTGGACGGAGATCTGCGAGTCCGGCCTGCAGGTGACTGCAGCCCACGAGCGTGGCACGTTGGGATCCTTCAGCCACATGCGCCACCATGCGCCGTCCTCATCGACGCCACTGCTGGTGTGGGAGATGATCCCGTCAGCGCCGAGATGGCCAGGTCCGCGCCCGCGGAAAGCTGGTCAAGCGCCCGCGGGTCGGCGGCCATCGTCACTCTTTGTTCACTTGGTCCCGCCTACGCTGCCCTTCGGCCGACAACCGGGGAAAAGAGGACGGTCTTGCGCAGGAGAATCCGGGTCGCGATCGCAGCGGTCCTGACATTACTGGTATCCATGGTCATCGCCTCGCCGGCGCACGCGGTAGAGGGCGACTACGCCAAGTTCGGCGAAGGCATCACCCCGAACACCCCGGCCGTGGTGTCGGTGCCGGGGCACACCATCAGGATCATCCGGGGGAACGACGGCAGGCTCTACTGGTCCGACCAGATGAGCGACTTCGTGCTGATACCCGGGGCATGGCGAACCCCGTTCGCGCCCACGGCGGTCGTCTATCGCGGCATCCTGTGGGTGTTCATCCGCGGCAACTCGGACAACAGGCTCTACTACGCCAGGCTCACCGACGCCGACAACAACACCTGGAGCCCGTGGACCGGCATTCCGGGCGCCGCCTCGCTGGGCTCCCCGTCGGCCGTGGAACTGGGCCAGGCGCTGCACGTCTACTACACCGGCACCGACTATCGCATCTACCACGCCCAGTACGAGGACAGGTGGCACTTCACGGGCCAGGAGGTCGCCGGGATGGGCCGGTCGGAGTCGCCGCCCACCGCCGTGCGCTACGACTACCCCAACGCGCAGATCATGCTGCTGCACCGCGGCACCGACAACCGCATCTACCGCCAGGTGTGGAACCCGCGGAACAACTCCTACAACGGCTGGCGGGCGATCGGGAACATGCGGACGGCGCTGCGGATCGCGGCGGCCTCAGACCCCGACAACTACTCGATCGTGCAGCTCGCCGCGCGCGGCAGTGACGGGCTCGTGTGGCATGCCACTCTGACGGGCGACTACCAG
The DNA here is from genome assembly GCF_053590415.1 of Nonomuraea sp. NPDC003201. Taxonomy (NCBI): domain Bacteria; kingdom Bacillati; phylum Actinomycetota; class Actinomycetes; order Streptosporangiales; family Streptosporangiaceae; genus Nonomuraea; species Nonomuraea sp. NPDC003201. Next base: position 31,773 of record NZ_JBSFTC010000032.1, on the reverse strand, counting down.
ACCTACCCCTGGGTCCCGGTGACCGGGCTGCAGTTCCACACCGACGCCGCGCCGACCTTGTACACGGCGGCGAACGTCATCGGCCAGATCGCCGTCTACCTGGTCATCACGCTGCGGGGATACAACGACCTGTGGGCCAAGCGGCTGAACTGACCGGCTGCTGATTGTCGCCAATCTGGGTGGGGCGCGAGGGGGCGCCCCCATTTCGGGTGCCACCGGAATACGGCAGATTCGGGCCGCCGAGGCCCCTGAACTGCGAAGATGCATGTCTCGTCGCAGGCCGTCCAGAAACGACGTTCTCGGATGACGGGCTCACCTGCGCGAATGCCGTCCGAAAACCTACGTCCAAGAAGTCGCTGCCGCTCGACGGCCCATACCAGCCGTATTCCGGTGGCACCCCATGAGGGCCGGAGGTTCGAGCCACGACCCCGCCCGGTCACGCTCAGGACGCGGGGCAGGAGATGTCGCGCTGGGGCATCCGGCCGTCGACCAGGTAGCTCGTGGCGACGTTCCACGCGCAGGCGTTGCCGCCGAGGAGGTAGGCGCCGTGACCTGCGGCGTCGACGCTCACCAGGCGGGCGCGGTCGCCGAGCTTCTCGCGGAACATCTCACCGCCGCGGTGCGGGGTGGGGACGTCCCGCTCGTTCTGGACGAGCAGGATGTTGGCCGGCCCCTCGTCGGTCAGCTTGACCGGGGGCTCGGCCGGCTCGTGCGGCCAGTAGGCGCACGGGGTGATGTTCGCGGCGGCGGCGCCGTACAGCGGGTACCGCTTGCGGTCCTGGGCCACGGCGCGGCGATACGTGTTCACGTCCTCGGGCCAGTTGACGTCGTTGCAGGTCACGGCCAGGAACACGGTCCAGGAGTTGTCGTAGGACGACAGGTCGGGCTGGTCGTCGAGCGGGTTGCCGCCGGTGAGCAGGGTCTGCCAGAGCTGCGCCGCCGAGGTGTACAGCGTCTTGTTGAAGAGGATCCCGAACACGGAGTTCCGGAAAAGAGCGCCGTCGAGGCCCGGCACCGGCTGCTTGTCGAGGCGTTCGGCGATCTTGAAGTACGTGGCGCGCACCTCCTGCGGCGTACGGCCCAGGCCGTAGCTGCCGTGCCGCTGCGCCGCCCACTTGGCGAAGTCCGGGAAGGTCTGCTCCATGCCCAGGGCGTAGCGGCGGAGGCCGTCGGGGTCGAGGTGGGTGTCGCCGATGTTGCTGTCGAGCACGACCCGATCGGACCGCTCGGGGAACATCGACGCGTAGGCGGCGCCCAGCGCCGTACCGTAGGAGAACCCGAGGAAACTGGCCTTCCGCTCGCCGAGCGCGGCGCGGATCCGGTCCAGGTCGCGAGCGGTGTTCGCGGTCGTCAGGTGGCGCAGGCGGTCGTCACGGTCCTTCTTCGCGCACTGCTCCGCCACCCCCTTGACGACCTTCGCCTGCTTGAGGACCGCCGCGTCGTCGACCGCGTACGGCGGCAGGTTCCCGACGTACGGTCCCTTGCCGGTGAATCCGCAGCTCACGGGTGCCGAATGCCCGATGCCTCTGGTGTCCATGCCGATCACGTCGTAGCTGTCGGTCACGCTCACCGGCATCCCCCGGGCCACCAGGAACCCGGGGAACGCCAGCCCGGACCCGCCGGGGCCACCCGGGTTGAGCAGCAGGATGCCGCGCCGCTTGGCCGGTTTTTCGCTGGCCAGCCGGGAGATCATGATGTTGATCTCGCCGCTCGCCGGATCGGCGTAGTCCAGAGGCACCGGCACGGTGGCACAGTCCAGCTTGGACGGCGCGGCCGCGGTCACGACGTCCTTGGGACACTCGCCCCACGACACCTCTGCGGCGGACTCGGCCGCGGTGGGTGCTGCGGCGGACTCGGCCGCGGTGGGTGCTGCGGTCGATGTGCCGGCGATGCCGATCACTGACATCACCGCCGTCGCCGCCAGTTTTCGTGGCATGCCGCGCTGTCTGATCACGTAGCTCCTCCTCGGGCTGCTTGTGACAGCGAGCTAACAGCGTGCCCTTGGGGCACGGTCAAGCAGTGCCCCGCATCCGGTCGCAAAGTGGTTCGGGCAGCCCACCGCCATGTGGGCGTCGTTTTGACCGTGCCCCAGGGGCATGGTGTGAACTTGCAGTCAAGGAAGCGTGAGGCGTCGGCGAGGGAGGTGGAGACATGGCGTGGAGCACTCGGCAACTGGCCAAACTCACGGACTCGACGGTGAAGGCCATCCGGCACTACCACGAGATCGGGCTGCTGGACGAGCCCGAGCGCGCGGCCAACGGCTACAAGCAGTACAAGGTCGCGCACCTGATCCGGATGTTGCAGATCAAGCGGCTGCGTGATCTGGGGGTGTCGCTGTCGCAGATCGCGGCGATGGAGCGGGCCGACGAGGATCCGGACGAGGCGATCCGGCTGCTGGACGCCGAGCTGGCGGCGACGATCGAACGCCTCAATCGGGTACGCGCGGAGCTGGCCGTCATCCTGCGCCACCGCGCGCCGATGCATGTGCCGCCCATGCTCGCCCCCATTTCCCAAGACCTCTCCGACAGAGAGCAGTCCTTGCTCACCGTCTATTCGGCCGTCTTCAGCGAGGAGAGCATGGAGAAATTCCGCCAGATCATCGCCGAGGACGACGACATCCAGGCCGCGCTCGATGCCCTTCCCCCGGATGCCGACGATGCCGCGATCGCCCGGCTCGCCGAGCGGATGGCGCCGATGGTCCGCAGGTCGCGGGAGAAGCACCCGTGGCTGCACGACCTGATGGCGGATTCGCCACTGGGGGTGGAGCTGGCAGGGAACACGCTGGCGCACGCGGTGGTGGAGTTCTACAGCCCCGCTCAGATCCGCGTCATGCAGAGCGTGAACGCCATCCTCGAGGAGACAGCCGCAGATGACGACCAGACCCCGCCAAAGCCTCACGCGCAAGCGTGAACGAAGAACGACGACCAGAGCCTGACATGTTCAAGGAGCGGCGCAGAAGCCGGGCCATGCAACGAGTTCAGCCGGGAGACGGCCGCCCACTCAAGCGTTTTCGCTGGTGGCAGCCGCCTACCCGCGCTTTGTTCTACCTTCCGCTGCGGACCGCCGACGGCCGTCAGGTGGTTTACGCCGTCGACGTCAGCCATGTGGGGCGGTTCTTCTCCGAGGACGGCAAAGGGAAAGCCCACCTGTATCTCGACGGCAGGCATCACGCCGAGTCCAGGCTCCCCGCTGTCTTTCCCGTCCAGGACGGCGTGATCGAAGTGGCGGGGACCGCCTTCGGCCTCAAGCGCTGCCACTACGTCACCCCCGAGGGGGCCGAGCAGCAACTCGTCCCGGACCGGCGCTCCGGCGAAGGGCGCCGCGCCTACCTCGACCGCGAGCACCCCGGACTCAGCCGCTTGATCAGTTTCACCTCGCTGATCATGCTCGTCACCCCGCTGCTGCTGCTCATCCCGCAGCTCATCGAGGTGGCCTTCAAGTTCCCCCCGGTGTTCGAGCGCTTCGGGACCTTCACCTCACCCATCAAGCTGCCGGTGTGGCTCAACATCGCGCTCACCATCGGTGGTGCGGCGGCCGGCTGGGAGCGCGCGCTGCGCCTGCGCTACAACTGGCTGCTGGACTCCATGGCCAAGGGCTGATCCGGCGCGTCGCGGAACAGGTCCAGCCGCTCTGCCAACGGCTCCATACCGGCCGACCGATAGGTGGCGACGGCGCCGGCGTTGGCACTCTGGCAGCACACGACCACGCTGGACGACCCCAGCTCCCGTAGCGTGCGCGCCGCCGCGACCGTGACCGCCCGACCGTGACCACGGCCGCGATGCGCCCGATGCACCGAGCGAGGCATCCGGGGGCGGTGTGGAAGCGGGACCGGGCCGAGGCAGCACCCATTCGGTACGCATGGTCTCCGCGGTCGGCCGCCGACTCCCGGCGCACTGCACCGCGGTCGGGAAGATGCTGCTGTCCGCCCTGCCTCCGGAGGCACTTGATACGCGCTACCCGCACGACCGGCCCCTCCAGCCGATGACCCCGAACAGCATCACCACGCCCGCCCGGCTCCGCGCACAACTGGCCGAGATCCGGCAGGCAGGCGTGGCCTACGACAACTGCGAGTCCAACGAAGCGGTCGCCTGCGTCGCCGTCGGCGTACTCGATCACACTGACCGCATGGTGGCCGCGATGAGCGTCTCGGTGCCCACCGTCCGCTGGACCGATCGGCGCCGAGAGCAATGGACCGACCTCGTCCGCACCGGCGCCGCCACCCTCTCCCGCCGCCTCGGCCACCAGGACGGCCCGCAGGCCCGGCACCGCTCGTGACCCGTGTCAGAAGGCGGGCTCTGGTCTATGCTCGCATCGGCGACCGCGCCAACCGGCTCGTGCCGCACCTGCCTGTCTGGCGCGCGTCCTGGGCCGTCCACCTCCATGGTCAGGAGAGCGGGCAACGGCACCGAATGCTCAGTGAGCACACCCCGGTGTACTCCTACGGGTTCGCCGACCGTACCGCGCCGCCGATCTTTCCCCTTCCCGGTGGCGTGGAGCCGCTCGCCTCGCACGGATCGGAACTGTCGTTCCTGTTCCCCGGGGCTGCGCTCACCCGCGAGCAGCGGAAGCTCGGCGACATGATGATCACGTACTGGTCCCGCTTCGCGGCGACCGGCGACCCCAACGCTCCTGGCCTGCCGCGCTGGAGCCCCGTGCGCACCGGGCATGTCCATCGCCTGGCTCCGGGCCCCGGTGGCGTCGGCATCTACGATCAGGACGCCCTCCACAAACTGGCCTTCTGGGACCGCCTGGCCGACCGCTGACCTGCCGGACCCCATCGGGGCGGCGTGGTTCGGAGGAGTGAGCCAGTGCGGCATGACGAAGGGCTCGCCCCAGAGGTTCAGGGGCGCGCCCGTGGCGGCGTCTGGCGGCCTGTCAGGGGGCACCGATGGTGGTGCGCCGGGCGGCGGTGCGCATGTCGGCCAGGGCGCGCATCGCCATGCGGCGGGTGACCTGAGTGCCGTTGAGGCGGCGCAGGCTGTGCTCGGCGAGCTCGCCGGCGCTGGTGCCGATCGCGGCGGTCAGGTCGGCGGAGCCGGTCGTGGCCATCAGGTCAGCGGCGACACCGACCTCGCCAATGGCGGGCAGCTTGCGCGCGTACGCCGTGGCGATCGCCTCGATGGCGCAGTCGTAGTTCAGCCAGCGCACCGGTTCCGGGATGCGCGACCTCGACCAGAGCGGGCAGCGCGAGCTTCAGGCCGCCGGGCGTCGGGTCGCGCGGGCGGTGAGGCGTTCCCAGTTGCGGTGGGCGATGTCGGCCTTCTGCCCGTCGGTGAAGGGCGCGTCCTCCAGGAAGGAACGGGCGGCACCATTGCTGGTGTCGACATAGGGGAAACCGCCTGGCCGGAATCCGTAGGTGAAGGGGTAGTCGGTGGAATACAGCATCCGGTCTGTGCCCATGACCTCGGCGGTCCAGCGCAGGTAGCGTGGGCTGTTGGTGCCGCTGCCGGCGACCCAGAAGTTCTGCTTGAAGTAGTCGGCGAGCGGCCGCTGAAGGCCGCCGGCCTGGGCGAAGAATCCGGTGTGGTCGAGGTAGAACATGACGACCTCGCCCCAGTGTCCGGCGATCACCTGCAGCTCGGGGAATCGGTCGAAGACACCTGAGAAGATCATCCGCAGGTACTGGATGCCCAGGTCGTAGTACCAGCCGATCGCCGCTCCGGCCAGCGCCGTGCCGATCGGGCCGATGTCGGAGTAGTAAGCGTCTATCACCGGCTTGGCCGGCATCTGCGGGTGGAAGTGCAGCGGCACACCGAGCCGCTCGGCGGTGGCGTACAGCTCATCGTTGCCAGGGTGGTCAGCCAGTTTGTCCCCGGTGCGGCCGTACAGCATGGCGCCGGGGAAGCCCAGCTCGGCCACCGCCCGCTCCAGCTCGGCCGCGGCCGCGGCCGGCGACTGGGTGGGGATCGCGGCGAACGCCTGGAAACGGTCGGGACGCGAGGCGACGATCTCCGCGAGCTGGTCGTTGGCCTCGCGGGCCACCGCGATCGCCTCGGCCTCGGGCAGGCCCTGCACGCCGGGCGAGGACAGGGACAGTACGGCGACGTCGATGCCCTGGTCGTCCATGTGGGCCAGCCGCTGCGCGCCGGCCTCGCGCAGGTTCTTGGCGATCGGGCCGTCGCCGAAACCGCGGGCGGGGATCTGTGCTGATCCGGCTCGCTGATACGCCTCGTGGACGGCGGGTACGACGACGGTCTCTTCCACTCCGATGATCCGCAGACGGTCGGACATGCTGACGCTCCCCCATATGGGTGTTTCCGATGACAACAGAGGAACGTTATCACCATTATTATCAACGTCAATTAAATATTGTTTACGATGATAGGATCAGAGCTACGCAGTAAGCGTTATCATTGATAGATGGCTGACCCGAACCCTGCGGGGCTTGCTGCGGAGCCCAGCGTCACAGCGCGTGAGCAGACCCGCCGCCGGATTATCGACGTCGCGATCGACCTGTTGGAGCGCGGAGGCCGCGATGCGGTTACCACCCGCGCGGTCGCTGACGCCGCCGGGCTGCAACCACCGGCCCTGTACCGGCTGTTCAGCGACAAGGAGGGACTGCTCGACGCCGTGGCCGAACACGGCTTCATCCGGTTCCTGGCCGCCAAGCACCTCGACCCGGACCCGCAGGACCCCATCAAGGAACTACGCGCCAGCTGGGATATCGCGGTCGAATTCGGACTGGCCAACCCCGCGCTGTACGCGCTGATGTACGCCGAGCCCGCCAGGTCCACCACCGCTTTCCGAGCCGGCCTCGAACACCTCAAGGAGCGCATCCGCCGCCTGGCCATCACAGGCTTGCTGCGCGTCGAGGAGAATCTCGCGGCTCAGATCATCCACGCCACCGCACGCGGCGCCGTCCTGACTTGGCTGTCCCTGCCCGAGTCCCAGCGTAACCCCGCCCTCCTCCTCGCACTGCGCGAAGCAATGATCACTGCTGTCACCACCCAGGAAGCGGCCGTGCAGGAACGGGGCCCGGCCGGCGCCGCCCGAGCCCTGCGCGCCGCATTGCCCGACCAGGACGTTCTTAGTCATGCTGAACAGCGGCTACTGACGGAATGGCTGGATCGACTGTCCGCATAGCCGTCCCTGCTGCGCAGCCCGAGTACGAGAGAGACAGCAGCCGTTTCACAGGCGACCACCCAATGCCGCGAAGTTAACGATCACGGGGGCGTGTCCAGAGCGGTTGGGTGCGCGATCCGGTAGATGCCCGGAGCGGTCTTGGTGAGTCTGCCCCGACGGGCCCAGGCGGACATCTGGACGTAGAAGCTGTGGAGACTCTGCTTACCGGTGATGCCGAGGGCGGCGGCGATGTCCTGGGCTCGTCGTGGGCGTTCTGGAGTCTGCTGCAGGATGGCCTGGGCTTTCTGCCAGCGGCTTTGAGCGGGTGTGGCGCCTTTGGCCTGGTCGGTAGGCCGGGATTGGCGGTGCCGCTGGGTGCCGCTGAACTGGTGAGGCGGGCTGGGGCTGGCCGCCTTCCGCCGGGCAGACGGCGAGGAGGGCGGCGAGGTGAACCCGAGCACGCCGGTGTTCGAGCAGTCGATCGAGAACATCGGCGCCGCGGTGATGGGCAGGAACATGTTCGGCCCCATCGGTGGCGGCCCCTGGGTCGACGAGCAGTGGAAGGGCTGGTGGGGCGACAACCCGCCGTACCACTACGACGTGTTCGTCGTGACCCATCACCCGCGCGGCCCGGTGGAGATGGAGGGCGGGACCACCTACCACTTCGTCACCGACGGGATCGAGTCGGCACTCGACCAGGCGAAGAAGGCCGCCGACGGCAAGGACGTCATGGTGTGGGGCGGCGGCCAGGTCGTCCGGCAGTACCTGGCCGCGGGGCTGCTGGACGTGCTCGAACTGCACGTCGTCCCGGTGCTGCTCGGCGGTGGTCCCCGCCTCCTGGAGAATCTCGGGGACGTACGGCTTGAGCAGGTACGGGCCGTCGAGGCGCCCGGCGTCACCCACCTCAAGTACCGGAGAGTGTCATGAACCGCCTCCAGACGTTCATCGACGACGTCGCACTCGTGGTGGCCAGCACCGGCGACGAGCACGAGATCACGGCGCGGGTCGGCGAACTGATGTCGGCGCTCCTGGCCGAGGGGTTACCGGCTGCCGCCGGAGCTGACGCGGGCCTCGGCCGCGCGTCACCTGACGTACCCGATGTACATCGCCCCCGACGACAGCTGGTCGATGGCGTCCGTGGTCTGGGACGTGGGCCAGCGGACCAACGTGCACTCACACGAGACGTGGGGTGTCGTCGGCATCTACGCCGGGGTCGAGCACGAGACCCGCTACCTCAAGCCGACCGAGTCCACCCCGAGCGGGCCGCTGACGCCCGCCGGCGACGCCCGGTGGACGCCGGGGCAGGTGACCGTCTGCTGCACCACCGATGACGACGTGCACGCCGTCGCCGCCGTCGGCAGCGAGCCCACCATCGGGATCCACGTGTACGGCGGCAACATCGGCACGACCAAACGGCGGGAGTACGACCCCGAGACGGGCGAAGTGCGCTGGTTCGTCTCCGGCTGGGACAAGCCTTAGGGGTGCGGCAGCTCCGCGGTGATCTTCTGGAGCAAGGTGCGCAGGGTCGCCCGCTCGGCCTGGTCCAGCGGGCCGAGGATGTCCTGCTCGACGGCGGTCATCGCGCTGTCCAGCCCGGCGATCAGCTCGTTGCCGGCCGGTGTCGCGTACACCCGCTTGCTGCGGTCGTCACCGTGCTCCATGCGGCGTTCGACGAGACCGCGGCGTTCCAGGCCCTGGAGCAGGCTGGAGACGGCCGCCGCGCTCGTACGGGTCCGCCGTGCGATGTCGCGCTGGATCGCCCCGGGGTTCTGCACCAGGTAGCCGAGCGCGAACCCCTCCGGCCTTCCGTGACCCCCATTGGGGCGCCCCGGCGGAGGGCAAAGGAGCTGTACGCGGTGGCCCATGTAAACCCCTACGGCCGGTTCCGGCTGGATATGGACACCCGGCTCGACCTCACTGCGGCGTGAGCGGACCTTCGGTGGGATGACATCGGCCCGCTGCAAGCCTTACCTGTGGTCGCGGAGGAAGGCGGAGATGCCGGTGCGGGTTGGGTAATAGGGAAGGGGCGACGGCTCGCTCTGGAGGAACGCTGTGATGGCGGCGGCGCGCTCGTTGTTGTCGTCGAGGCCGTTCCACATGCGGTGTCCGACGCCGGGCATGTATTGGGCACCGGTGGTCAGGAGCTACTCAGGTGCCGAGCGAAGAATAGGATCGAGCTGTCGATTTCGAAAGACGGGATTCGGAAGTGGCCTCCGGGGTTGGCGTGCAGGGTTTTCTCGGCGGAGCCGAGTGCGTCGAACAGCTTCATGACCGAGTCCCGCGGATTATCTTCATCGTCCCACTGCAGTACGAACTCGACCGGGATCGTGATCCGCGCCGCGATGTCGATGAGCCAGTCGCTTCCCACGAGGCCCAAGACCGCGGCTGTGATCCGAGGTTCGGTCGCGACGAGGCGGATGCCCATCTCACCGCCCTGGGACAGACCGTAGTACCCGACGGGCTGGCTGTCGCCGACGGAATCCAGTTTCTGGAGCGCGTCGAGGGTGGTCTGCCAGTCGGGGATGAGCTGCGCCGCCACGGTTTCGTTGAGGGCGGGCCACTCCGGGCAGGACCGGAAGGGCTCGCCCGCGGCCTCTCGTTCCTGGATGAGCGCCACCAGCCGCCGGATTTCCGGGTGTTCCGGCCTGTCGCCGGTACCTGGGGCGTCGATCGCGGCGACCGCGAAGCCGCAGGAGGTGACGTAGGGGAAGGCCCGAGAGACGACCTCCCATCCCTTCTTGTGCTGGCCGCCGCCATGCCCGATCAGGACCAGTGGGTGGGGACCGGTGCCCTCGGCGGGCGTCCAGAGCGCCCCGGGGATGTCTCCAATGGTGAAGAGTTGCTCGCGGATGCCGTCGGTGCACGTTTCCGAGGTGATGTGCATGGCGGTATTAGACCGGCATTCCCGCTGACGCGCGAGTCGATTATCTGCCCGTCGTTAACCGGCTGATAGGAAGGACATCCGAGGGTCATTGGCCCACATCATGTACGTGATAATGATCTTTTATCCCGTACATGAGCGATCATGGCGGCGCGGTGACCAGGAGAACCCTCCGCCGGGGCGGTGCGCGATTCCGGCACGTTATCCGGTACATCATCCGGGCCGGTGTGACGAGTGCCGCCGGGCGGCCAGCATGAGTACCGCGCCGAAGGTCGCCGCCCTGCGCGGCGGGCACGTCACCCTCGCCGCGGCCGTCGACGCCTTCCTCGCGATCCCGCGCACCGCCAACCCCAACACCCACCGCGCCTACGCCTCGGTCATCGACCGCGTCATCGCCCTGCTCGGCCGCGACCGGCCACTCGCCGACGTCGCCGACGCCGAGATCGGCGCCGCACTCGCCGAGCTGTGGGGGGCGAGCGCGCTGGCAACCTGGAACCGCAACCGCGCCGCCATCACCTCCTGGCTGCTCTGGTGCCAGACCAAGAAGCACTGGGCCGCCCCGTCGGTCCCGGCCGACGCCGAACGCCGCAAAGAGAGCGCCGACGAGACCCGGGCGGTGGCCAAGACCACCATCCACCGGCTGCTGTCGCGCCGCGACATCCCGCTGCGGAAGCGGGCGCTGTGGCGAATGCTCTACGAAACAGCGGCCAGAGCCGCCGAGATCCTCGCGCTCAACGTCGAAGACCTCGACCTGGAGCACCGGCGCGCTCCCGTCCGGTCCAAGGGCGGCACCACCGAATGGGTGTACTGGGACAGCGGCACCGCCCACCTGCTGCCCCGCCTGCTCCGGCTCCCCGACGGCAGCACGCGCACGCACGGTCCGCTGTTCCTGTCCGAACGCCGCCCCGTTCCGGCCCGCCGCCCGGCCGCCGCCGACATCTGCCCGCACACCGGCCGCGCCCGCCTCGGCTACGACCGCGCCCGCGTCCTGCTCGACAAACACGCCAGCCTCGACCTGCACCAGCTGCGCCACAGCGCCGCCACCCACCTCGGCGACGCCGAAGTACCCTCCAGCTCATCATGGCAAGACCCGCCACAAGAACCCCCGCACGGCCATGCGCTACGTCAAACCCGGCGCCGAAGCCATCGCCAAGGTCACCGAGGTCCTGGCACCCCGCCGCCGCACCCACTGACCCTCGTTCGAAGAGTCAGCTGACCGATCCGGAACCGTCCTCGGCCAGATTGCTCTGGGTTTCCCCGGCCATTTATCGCCGGAGCTCACAACTTTGCGGCTGGTGACGCGGACCCGAGTGGGGGCCCTGGTAGGCGTCGTCGTGACCGGGGTCGCTGTCAGGGGGGTGCTGTCAGGGGTGATGCTGGGTGGGTGCGGCCGCAGGCCGGGGATGGATCCGTCGGGCAGCTGGGCCTGGGCCAGGTGGTGCCACAGCCGTTCGTCGAGGGCGGGCTGGGGCAGGCAGGCGTCCACGGCCAGCAGTTCGCCTAGCAGGTCCCAGTCTTCTTCCTCGCACCACACCTGACACCAGGCCGGGAGCCAACCGCTGAGGTAATCGGCCAGGGCAGCGGGCAGACGGGCGGGTGATCGACCCCAGTCGGTCAGATAGAACACGGTGTGGGTGAGGGCATAGGCGTTGTCATGGTCGAGGAGCCAGGGCTCGGGAGCATGCCCGAGCCAGGTCTTGGCGATGATCTCCTCGATGTCGTCATGCACGGGCAGCCCGAGAGTTCGCTGGGTGGTCAGGCGGCCCAGACGTCTGCGGGGGGATTCGTCGAGAGCGGCCCAGTGGCGCGTGCTCACCAGATGCCCGGCCAGGTGCTCAACGCCGGCATGACTGGCGCCGGTTTCTTTCAGCAAGCGTAGAAGATCAGCGGCCTCGCGAGGTGCGGCTCGGCCTTCAGCAGCGCATACAGCACCTCACCGCGGTGCTCGCTCAGCCGCATGCGGCCGAGATGGCGATGCAGCCAGCGCAACGCCTGCTCGGCGATGTGGTCGAACACCGCGCTGTTCATGTGCTCTCCCGGTTCAAAAACGCACGCGCGGCTTGGAGATGCCGCGCGGCCACGGCGTCGTGGGCGGCGAGCTGGGCCAGATGATCGATGCCGGTCTTCAGCCGGAGCGTGGGCGGTGCCGCCTTGGCCAGGGCCAGCCATGCGGCACCGGCGGCCTGTCGCCAATCACGTCGCATCAGGGCACGGGTGAAGCGCCGCGCGAGGTCGACGGCGCGCTGTGCGGCGATGGTGAGCAGTTATCCACCCGCATCCCGCTCCTGTCCATTGAGGCCCTAGCAAGATCGTTCTCCTCGATAACGGCTGTCCGCCGGTTCCTCAACCCCGGATGCCGTGATCCCGGTGCCGCCCCGCTGCATCGGACTATCAGGGCCGAAACGACGGAAGCGCCCCGCCCCCCTACCGGGCGGCAGTCAGGGCGGAACGCATCTCCTTAGCCGAGAAGGCGCGAGTTACGGAACCCCTCCAAGTCACGCTGCGAATCGCTGAAATGGAGAGGAATAACAATGTCCGTCAGCAATGCCTCACAATTGACGAGACACGACCAGAGAGCCCGTGACTGAACTCCTTACTACTTTTTCCTACGGGTACGCGCCAGCATACGTTCTTGCCTCCCTCCAGGTCGGTGATGATTACAGTGAAGTATCTGACGTCACTACAGTGATTGTTGACGTAGACCCGAGTGTTGAGAGTCCCCCTTTCCCAGGAGAAATTGATGTTCCCGTCCTCCCATTCGCAGCTGAACGACCGAGACTCCATGGTTTCCACCGGGTCCGACACCCTGGATCCTGACGCGTTCTCTGCTGGCGTGATCACTGCGGAAGTTTCGGCGATCGCGGGCGATCCGGTCCCGACTAATCCGACCATTCCCAGTACAGCCGCGCTGAGGAACACGATGGCCTTCCGTCGCATGATGATTTCCCTTCGTGAATTTTGACTGTCGAGCATGAAACGAAGTCAGAAACTGGATTCTGACGCAGATCGAAGAAGTGCGACCCAGATTGAATCCCGGACTTCGCTGACACATAGAGCAACGGTCGCCTATCCGGATGAAACCATGCTGAAATTTGACTGAAATCCCTGGTCGGGGCATCGCCTACTCGGGCGATGTCGCCCAGTAGCACCAGAAAGGGGGCCGCGCCACCCCGTAACGGGTGTCCGGCGTGATGGCGCCGTTCCAACTCCTGTCCCACCCATAGGTCTCGGGAACTGCAGAAGAGCTGCACCCAGAGAAGATCGACCGGTTGTCGTGCCGGCTGCCGCTCTCGACCTGGTGCCCGGGTATGCTCACCACGCGCGCAGAGGAACAAGACTCCGCGCATTCAGCCGAACCCAAGGGCTGAAACCATCCATGATGCGTGAAGACCTCTCGGTTCAACCTGATGAACCTTCAGTTCGCGTGAACTCTGGGAGATCATGGGGGGCAGCCCACATAAGCCCAAAACCCACATTGGGATGATCTTGAAGCGGAGATCGGCAAGCGTTCACGCTGGTTGAGGTCGAATGCTGCCACGGATAATGCCCTATTATCTGGGGCATCGTTGATCGCGACCTGCGGCGACGGTTCAGGGCCGCTACGCGAAGCGGCCCTGTTATCTGTGGCAGGGGGAAGCGGTGGCCACCGTCGCGCAGCTGCCCGCCGGGAAGGCGCTCACCGTCCGCGGCGCCGCCGACGCCTTCCTCGACGCGCTCGGCAACCCGAACACGGTGCGGAACTACGCGATCGGGGTCGGCAAGACCGCCGAACGGGTCGGCGAGGGCCGGCCGCTCGGGCAGGTCGCGGACGACGAGATCGGCGAGGCCCTCGAAGCGCTGTGGGGCTCGACGGCGGTGAACACCTGGAACGCCCGCCGGGCGGCGGTGCTGTCCTGGCTCGCCTGGTGTGCCGAGCGTGGCTTCGACGGCCCGGAGGTGCCGGCCTGGGCCAAGCGCTTGACCCCGCCGGACTCCGAGACGCCGGCGCGCTCGAAGATGGCGATCGACCGGCTGATCGCCCGCCGCGAGGTGCACCTGCGGGAGAAGTGCTTCTACCGGATGCTGTACGAGACCGTGGCGCGGGCGGAGGAGATCCTGCCGCTGAATATCGAGGACCTGGACTTCGCTGGCCGCCGCGCGCTGGTGAAGGCCAAAGGCGCGCAGTCCAAGGCCCGCCGCCGCGGCCAGGCCCGCGAGGATTTCGTGCTCGAGCCGGTGTACTGGGACGCCAGCACCGCCCGGCTGCTGCCGCGGCTGCTGAAGAACCGCACCCGCGGCCCGGTGTTCGTCACTCACCGCCGCCCTGGGCCGGGCAAGGTGGTCTCGTCGCGGGACGTGTGCCCGGATTCCGGGCTGGCCCGGCTGTCGTACGGCCAGGCCCGCGCCCTGCTGGACGAGCACACCGCGCTGCACGGGGCGGGCACAGGCTGGGATCTGCACGAGTTCCGGCACTCCGGTCTGACCCACCTCGGGGAGTAGGGGGCGAGCCTGCTGATGTTGATGGCCAAGTCGCGGCACAAGAAGGCAGAGAACGTCCGCCGCTACTTCAAGCCGTCGCCGGACACCATCGCCGAACTCACCAGCCTGCTCGCACCCGGCGACACACGCCGAGGCGGCGGCACGTGACCGAGTCGGCCAACCCGTCGACCCTGATCATCCCGACCGACCCGAAACCACCGAGCCCTGGAGTTGACATGGCTGACATGATCGTGCCCGACCCCGTCACGCGGGACATTCTCGCGACCTTCGAAAACGTGCGCTACCAGCTGTTCGGGCGCCTGGAGGGCCTGACCGACGCCGAGTACCACTGGGAGCCGGTCGGCGACTGCATCGGCATCCGCCCCGGCGACGACGGCCTCTTCCGCGTCGCCATGCTCTTTCCGGAATCGAGTCCGGAGGCGCCGGACCCCGTCACGACGATCGCCTGGCGCATCTGGCACATCGGCAACCTCTGCCTGCGAGGCTACGTGATCTACCTCTTCGACGACGTTCCCGACTACGGCGACCGCGATGTGTGGCCGGGCACCGCCAAAGAAGGCATCCAGGCGCTCGCCGAGGACTGGGAGCACTTCATCTCCCGGATCGCAGCCCTCGGCGACAAGCGCCTGTTGGCGCCGATAGGCATGGGCCCCGGCGGTTGGGCCGATGAGACCTATCTGAAGCTCGCGCTGCACGCTCTGAAAGAGGTCACACATCACGGCGGCGAGATCGGCCTGCTGCGCGACCTGTACCTGCGCGAAGCCGTCTGATTTCGGCGGTGGGCGACCTTGTCCGGCGGCCGTGTGCCGCCAGACAACGGCCGGGGTCGGCGGCTATCTCCCTGTGACCTTCTTCTGGCCCATCAGCTCCGGCAGCGCCTTGAGGGCCTCAGCACCGGTGCCCTTTCGGGCTCGCGCCCAAGTCGACGACCTGGGTCAGCAGCGACAGGAACGGCCGCACCGTGGAAAAGCGGCATACCAGCCGGCGCCAAGATCGGCGGGAGCGCCGTGCCTATGTTCAGCCTTGCCCCTGCCGCCCGAAACGCCTCACCACGATCCCCAGCGCTTGCCTCTGGCCTGCTTGCCGTCTACGCCGCCTCGGCCAAGGCGGTGAAGTCGATCGCGGGTAGGTCGGGGTCGAAGTCGTCGGGGCGCAGGCGCAGTACGTCGGTGGCATACAGCCCGAACCGGCTGATGTGCGCGGTCAGATAGGGCGACGGCTGCGCGGCGGTGATCTCCTTGCCCTGCTCGGGCTGCCAGCCCTCGGCCAGCAGCTGGCGCAGCACATCGGTCATGTCCAGCGCCGTGTGGAAGATCACGCAGTTGGCCAGCAACGAGTTGAGCTTCATCAACCTCGCCGTTCAACCCTTCAAGATCATCCCAATGTGGGTTTTGGGCTTATGTGGGCTGACACCCATGTAAAGTCCGGTGCCATGCGTCCGAGGTCCTTGATCGTGCCATTACTCGTCGGCGTGCTCGCCAGCGCCGCGTTCAGCGGGACGGCCAGCGCCGCGTCGGCCCCGGCCGTGCTGACCAAGAACCCGCTGTACAAGGCGGGCAAGTTCGCGCTCAAGACCTGCGAGGAGCCGTATGCGGACAGCGCCGACGTCGAGGTGTTCCGGCGCTATGTCGAAGAGGTCTCCCTCTGTCTGGACAAGGCGTGGGGGCCGCTGCTGACGAAGGCAGGTCTGCGGTACACCAAACCCAAGGTGGTGTTGTCGTACGGCGAGCGGGTCAAGACCTCCTGCGGCATCTACGCGCCCGACGCCACTGACAGCGTCTACTGCACGAACACCAAGACCGTCCACATGATGGTCAGCGACTACGGGCTTAAGGGCGAGATCGACAAGCCACAACTGCTGGAGGCCCTCAGCGCGGGCTATGCCATCCATGTCCAGAACGTCGCGGGCATCATGAACGCCGTGGCCAAGACCATGAAGAAGCTGTCCAAGCGGGACGCGCTGGCCCTTCAGTCCAGATACACGCTGCAGACGCTCTGCTTCTCCGGGGCGTTCACCGGCAGTGTCTGGGATTCGCTCGGCCACACGCGCGAGCACGGCCAGGACTACTACATCGATCGGCACGTTATCGACGGCAATTTCGCCGGCTTCGGCAAAGCGTCCAATCGTGTCTACTGGATCAGGCGGGGGTTCGAGTCCGAGTCGCCGTCCGTCTGCAACACCTTCACGGCTCCGGCCGCCAGGGTGAAATAGCGCGCGCCCAGGGGGAGGACGCGCCGCGCGGCCGTGATCAGCCTCTTACCGGCGTGAGCCCGTAGATGCTCAAGGCCTAAAGACGATCTCCCCCCGGTGGCGCCTGCATCCGACTGAACCAGGGCTCCGAGAGCGATCAGTATGTTCCCCGTCACTCAAAATGGTGATCCAGGAAGCCTCTGTGGCCGCGCTGGTCATGACCTTCGTGCTGAAGTGGCCGATGCTGGGCCTCTGCGCAGTGCTGCTGCCGTGAATCCCAGCGCCTGACAGCGCGACCGCCTCCACCTGCAGCGGCCACGCCTTCCGTCTGGTTACGCAACGTGTTCGAATGGGCACGGCAGCAGTGTCCGGTATGGGCGGCGATGAGAGGTGCCAAGATGGCCGTGGCAGGGACGAAAGCCCTGGCTGCACTATCGGCGGCCGCAGTGCTGGCAACTGCATGCTCCACAATCGGAGGCGATGCACGGACCGTCACTCGGGTCGACGCCGGCCCCTTGGGCCATCCCACCGAAGGTGTTTTCGAAAGCACCTAGACACACGTCCGAGGCAACATGCTGTGAAGATCAGCCAACATGCCACACGTGACAGAAAAGATCATCTCGCTCTGACCTGCGAGAAGAGGCCAACAACCCAAGATAACGATTGCCCGTGGTCCCCATCTAGCGATTGGCACTCCCCGAGGGTTCGATGGGACACGCCGCCGGCGCTGATCGAGTGACTCAACCTATCCACCCCGGTCAGGATGTTGCCCCCGCGTCGAGGCCCTGAGCAGCTGGAGTGGCTGATCCTGGCCGCTCTGCCGCTGCAGGCGTTCCTGAGCGGTCTGGGTACCAAGATCGCCGATGACGGCTACCGAGGACTCCAGAAGGCCGTGCGTGCGGTCCTTGGTGGCCGCGGCTCCGTGCCTGACTCCGTCCCCGGCCGCCCAGTCGTGCTTCAGGACCCAGCCACTGGGCTGCAGATCGTTCTGGACACCGACCTTCCTGAAGAGGGTTATCAGCAACTCGTCACGCTCGATCTCACCCAGTTCGAGCTCGGGCCCGTCCGGTACGACCGCGTCCAGCGTCGTTGGCGTTCCGACCTCGACGAAGCTCGACCGCGCTGAAGTCAAAGGCAGGGGAGAGTTCGAACGCCTTCCATGGCCGATCCGCTGATGGAACGGGGGCGGGCGCGTCGACGGCACCGCCGCCTGCGCGGAGCGTGTCTGGCCGTGGCCGGACACGCTTGCGCCTGTGGCCGAACATAGCCGCCTGTGAGTCGATGGCGGGCTTGCCTCTTCGCCTACAGGGTGCGCACACTGAGCGGTGACCCCTTCCCGAAAAGAGGCGAGATCAGCAGTGAAAGCATGGATCCTGCTCGTCGGCGGTGTGCTGTTCGCCCTGCTGGGAGCGGTGTGGACGCTGCAAGGGCTGGGCGTTCTGGGCGGCAGCGTGATGAGCGGCGTCACCGCGTGGGCGGTCATCGGCCCGGTGGTGGTCATCGTCGCCCTGGTTGTCGCCGTCATTGGGGTACGGGGCTTGGCCAAGCGGCAGCCTCGCGACTGATCTACACCACGTTAAAAGAGGCTCGTCCCCCAGCGACACCGGCATGGCCGACGCTCACGGGTCATCCATCGGTGTCGACAGCGGCTTGGCTTCGCCGGCGCGCGACGCCAAGCCCCTTGAATTGATGGCTGGCAGGCGCGCGGAGCCCCCGGACGGCTACGGCCGGGTCGGGGCTCGCAGACCACAGACCTCTCGCCGCATGGACGGGCCCCACGACCTCATCCCATGCCGGGTAGGCCCACAGCCCAAGTACGGCTGGAAGGGGCAGCCGGTTGACATAAAAGCACTTAGCGAGCAACGCGACCTGCAGAAACGCTCGATCCAGCGTTATCGTGCCGCAGGGCGCCTGACTCATCCCCGAACGCCCGGACCGAAACCGGCCCTCTACGAGTGACACCGTCGCGTACGGTGACCCGCGGCGACGCCGTTCGTTTGGGCCGTGTGGCGCGATCCTTACCGGCAGGCCTACCACCACGCGGATCGCCGCCGGTCCTACGAGCTGGTCGCCTCCATCGCCGACCGACTCCGCCCGAGCGCGAAACACTAACCCGGCCTGCGGCCCTGGCCGACCGGTCGCGACCACACGTCCGAAGGCACTGCGGTGTTCTAGCCGCCGATGCTGACCGACGGTGAACGCGGTGGCACCCAGGCCGTCCCCCACCCGGCCCTGGACAACGCCGACCTGTTCCAGAGGGCGACCTGTGGACCGCAGCTTGTCTCGACGCTGTCGCGTACAACGAGAAACTCAGTACGGCCGACGTCGGCGAGCGCCGCGACGATCGACAGACACGCCGTCAGAGCGGTCAGTCCGGTTTTACGGATCAACGACCTACATACCTCGTCGAGCATGGCGGACGCCGCGACCGCCCGGTCCCCCAGCCGGGAGGCGACGGCCAGGGCGAGCCCGTCGGCGCGCAGTGCCCTGAGAGCCTGGCCAAGATGGGCCAGGTCAGGCTTGTTCATCTGTCGGTCCGGGCGTCGGAGGGCGGCTACTGGCGGCGCAGCTTGTTGGCGTAGTCGGCGATCCGGATGGCCAACTCGGTGACGTCGGCATCGTCGGTGTGGAACACGGTGGGGATGAGGGTGCGTGCCCGGGCGGCGTCCGCCATGGCGTCTTCGACCTCGTCCGGCCTGTCACCGCGTGCTCGCAGCCGCCGCAGTCGTTCGGTGTCGCTGCAGTCCAGGAGGGCGCAGTGGACGTCGCCGGTCCATCGCCCGCCCGGTGCGAGCTCGTCGGCGTCGGGGACGGGGCACAGCAGGAGGACGGGATGGCCGGCTCGCCGGACCACGGTGACGATGCGGGTCCACATGCGGTCGTAGACGGGCCAGACGGGTGCGGCGTCCATCGTCGCGATCGGTACGCCGATGAGCCTGCCGTCCTCGAGAAGCTCGTCCATGTCCATGACGACCAGCCCGTCGGCGGCCTTCAGCAGGTGTGGCAGCAGCGTGCTCTTCCCCGACCCCGGAGCGCCGGCGAGCAGAACCAAGATCCCTTCATCCACCGGTTGATCATACGGGCCGTGCATCGTTACTCACCGTTGACATGAAGTGACCGGTACGGCGCTCTGCGAACTGCTGGAGCATGCTGTCGATCCGTCCCAGCCGTATTCCGAGGTACCCCCTCCCCTGGCGCCGGACAGACGCCGAATGGACTGACCGGCTCCCACCCAGCTGACGTGCGCTTCGCTCCCGGCGTCGCAGGGCCAGGACGCAGGCCCTGCGACGCCGATGAGTCACCCTCTATCCATCTCGCAGGGCATGATCAGGGTGTGCCGAACCAGCCGGAGAGTGCTTCGCGCAGCGCGGGCGCGGCGGTGCCGGTGGGTTCGTCGATGGTCGCCGCCCAGGCGATGTGGGCGTCCGGGCGGATCAGCAGGGCGTCGGCCGGCCGAGCGTCGGTCTTGGCGGTGTGGATGTCGACGCGATGCCGCCAGTCCTGGGCCGTTTCGCGCAGGTCCGAGCGGTCCGCGAGGTCGAGGAGGATCGGCCGGGCGGGGTGCAGGAGTTCGGCGACGCTGGTCTTGCCCTCGCCGGTGTGCAGGGTGAGGTCGGGGGCGAAGCCGCCGGCGAGGGGATGGTGGTCGGAGCCGGGCATCGGGTAGCGGATGTCGGTGCCGGCGACCAGCGCTCCCATGCGGCGCAGCGGCTGCTCGTCGGCGAGGAGTTCCTGGAAGACCTCCCGCAGTGCTTCGGCGGCCACGTCGTGCCCGCGCCGTAGTGCCACCTGGGCTCGGGTGTGCAGCATGGTACGGGCGCCGGCGAGGTGGCGTTCGCTGTGGTAGGTGTCCAGCAGGCCGGTCGGCGCCCAGCCGTGGAGGTCGGCGGCCAGTTTCCAGGCCAGGTTGACCGCATCCAGCATGCCGGCATTGAGCGCCACCCCGGTGGCGGGGAACAGGTGCGCCGCATCGCCGGCCAGCAGGATCCGCCCCTCACGGTAGCGCTCGGCCTGCCGGGCCTTGAAGGTGAAGCGCGACAGCCGGTGCGCCTCCCCCACGGGCAGCTCCACGCCGAGCACGCGACGGACGCTGTCCTGCAGTTCGGCGACCGTCATCGGGACGTCGTCGTCGTACTCGGTGCTCTCGTCCTCGATGGTGTAGAGCGAGACGCTCTGGGACCCGGGCGAGGAGCCGACGCCGAACAGGCCATGGTCGGTCCGGGTGAAACCCGCGCGGACAGCGCCGTAGCCGGGCACGTCGAGATCGCCGTTGCCGAGCACGGTCACCTTCTCGGGCAAGGTGACCTGGGCCAGCCGGTTGACCTCCGGATAGATGGTGCCGGGAAAGCCGATGCCGGCCCAGTCGCGGACCCGGCTGCGCGCGCCGTCACACCCCACCAGGTAGCGGGCGATCACCCGGTACGGCCCGTCCGGGCCGTGCACGTCCACGCTCACCGCGGCCTCGTCCTGGCTCACCCCGGCCACCTCGTGCCCGCGGCGGACGTCGACGCCGAGCTCGCCGGCGCGTTCGTCGAGCAGCCGCTCAAGCAGCTGTTGCGGGAGCGGCAGGGCGTGCAGCGGGGGATCTGCCAGCTGGGTGAAGTCCAGGTGCACACCGCCGAAGGGGAAGCGAGGAGCCGGAACAGGGCCGGTGCAGGCCGCTTCGAATCGTTCCAGCAGGCCCCGGTAACGCAGCAGCTCCAGGATCTGCCCGCCGAGGCCACCGGCCTTCGGGGTGTCCCGGCGCTGCGGATGCCGCTCCAGCACCAGCGGACGTACCCCGGCCAAGCGCAGCTCGGCGGCCAGCATCAGGCCGGTCGGACCGGCGCCCACAATGATCACATCGGTGTTCATCACCGGGTGACTCCCTCACAATTCGTCGTTGTCAGTAACACACGCATCTCGTTACTCCCTGTTTCCGCAGGTTCTGGCCTCGGCTGACGATCTCCTGGACGTTCTGGACGATTCAGCTTTCGACGTCGTCGGCGACGGTGGAGGTCGGGGTGCTGAGGATGCCGTCGAACGCGTCGAGGACGGGGGTGTGTAAGTAGGCGCTTTGTATCCGGATGCGATCGGGACCCGGGGCAACGGCCTCTCGGCGTGCCCGGCGGAGGTCGGCGATGCTGAGCCCCAGGCCGGCATCCGCGAAGGCGGCTTCGACGCTTCCCGGCTCGGGCGCCTCCAACGCCGTGTCGTCGATGGCGAAACCGAAGCGCGCGTTCTCGTCGGGGCGCATATCGGCTGTGTGCCCGGTGGTGCTCGTCAGGCCGAGGGCGAAGTACTCGTCGCCGAGAACGCGCTGCAGGTGCTGTCCCATCGGGAGCCCGGTGAGGTGACCGTTGAAGGAGATCGGCACCTTCTGGATGTGGGCGTTGTGAGCCGCCAGCACGATGCGGGTTCCAGGTTCGAGGCGCTCCAGGTGCCACAGGACCGACCCGGCCATGTAGACGTCGCGGGCCGAGGTGTCGGCCGTCAGCCCGTTTCCGGCGTACAGGCCGGCCATGGCACGGAAGCCGTAGTCGGCGTGGCAGGCGGCCTCGACGCGACGCAGGGCGATGTCATAGCTGTGCTGATCGCCGCGGGAGACGTACAGCGCTTCGACGGCGCGGAACCGGATGAGCAGGCGCATCAGGACAGCGCTGAGAGCGTCCTGCTCGGCGGTGGCCAGGCGCGTCCAGGCCGGCGCGGCCGAGGCCGCGGAGGCACCGGCGAACGACTCGGCGATCCGCATCGCCGCCTGGACCGCCGGGAGGGTTTCCGGATCGATCTCGCGGAGGTAGTCGGCGACCGGGGCCAGCGCGGGAAGCAGGGATCCACCGGCCGCCGGGATGTCGATCCCGGCGAAACGCACCGGCACCCCGGCTGTGGCGTTGTGCCGGCGCATCCAGCGCAGCGGCTCGTCGACTCCCACGGGGATCGCCTCGGCGAGATGGGCCGCCAGATCATCATCCGTCCCCTGCCCCTGGGCCCAGGCGTCAAGGGGGAAGCCTTCGCTGAAGCCGTACTCGAAGGCCAGGACGGTGAAGCCGCAGTGTTCGACCAGGAACCGCAGGATGCGCCGGCGCATGAGTGAGAACTCGTTGATGAAGTGGGAGTTCTCACCGA
The DNA here is from genome assembly GCF_053590415.1 of Nonomuraea sp. NPDC003201. Lineage (NCBI taxonomy): Bacteria > Bacillati > Actinomycetota > Actinomycetes > Streptosporangiales > Streptosporangiaceae > Nonomuraea > Nonomuraea sp. NPDC003201. Next base: position 9,055 of record NZ_JBSFTC010000032.1, on the reverse strand, counting down.
TCGCGACGACGCGGGGGTTGCCGATGATGTCGCGTACCGGCTCCAGATCGTCGAGCGGCGCCTCAGGGTCGAGGTGGGTGAGCGGGACGGCCTGGCCGCGAAGCCAGCCGGCGAACGGGTTGGGATGGGACGAAGCAGGCATGCCGATAGCTCGATTCCGAAGTGCTGGAACTGTGAAACGGAGGTCAGATGTCGCAACCGCGAGCCAAGGTCCGGCTCGAGTGATCTCACAACGTGTAGACCAGCGTGAGCACCTGGAACTCGCGCTCCATCGCCCGCCCGGCGATCCCGGCGAGCTCTCCCGTCCCGGAGTACGGGACGATGCTCCCTTCGCTGCTCTGTTCGGCTCCATCGGCCAGCCCCCAGTGCTGGATGACAAAGGTGCCCTGGCGGCCGTCGAGCGTGCCTTCGATGCGCTCCGAGGCGACGTAGCCACCGCCGGCGCCGCCTTGGGCCGTCAGCACCTCGGCGACACCCGTTCCTTCGATCACGCCCTGGTAGCGCTTCCGGATCGTGACCCGGGTCAGCTTGGGCCCCTCGGCGTGCTCGCCATACACCCTCTCGTCGAACTCAACGATCTCGAACTCCGCCTTGACGGTGCGCTCCACCTGCGGGTCAGTCATGATGGCTGGCCGGTGCCGGAGCGGGCGCCGCGTTCTGCAGGTCGTCGATGCCGCCGGACATGATCGTGCGGATGTGCTCGCTGACGTGCTGGAGCGGCCAGTCCCACCAGGCCAGAGCGAGGAGACGGTCGATGTCGGCGTCGCTGTAGCGGCGGCGGATGAGTTTGGCGGGGTTTCCGCCGACGATGCCGTAGTCAGGGACGTCGTCGACGACGACGGAACCGGAGGCGATGATCGCTCCGTGGCCGATGCGGACGCCGGGCATCACCGTGGTCCGGTAGCCGAGCCAGACGTCGTGGCCGACCACGGTGTCACCCCGTACGGGCAGGCCGGTGATGAGGTCGAAGTGCTCGGCCCAGGAGCCGCCCATGATCGGGAAAGGGAACGTCGAGGGCCCGTCCATGCGGTGGTTGGCGCCGTTCATGATGAATCGCACCCCCTCCCCCAGCGCGCAGAACTTCCCGATGACCAGCTTTTCCGGCCCGTAGTGGTACAGCACGTTGCGGGTCTCGAAGGCGGTCGGATCGTCCGGGTCGTCGTAGTAGGAGAACTCTCCGACCTCGATCAGCGGCGAGGTGACAAGAGGCCTCAGCAGCACCACCCGCGGCTGCTCGGGCATGGGATGCACCACGGTCGGGTCGGCAGGAATGGGCATCAAAAATCGTCTTCTTTCCGAAAGCGGCTCTTATCGGTACGGTACGCACCGTTCCGATAGGATGATGTCCATGAAGGCTTCTGGTGTCAAGTACGGCACGTTCCGTACCGATAAGGTGTCGGCATGACCGACACGCCCCATCGCCGCGGCGCCGACCGGACCGAGGCCATCATGCGGACCACGCTGGAGCTCGGCCAGGAGATCGGCTACGCCAAACTGAGCATTGAAGCGGTCGCCGCCCGTGCGGGCGCGAGCAAGCAGACCATCTACCGCCGATGGTCGTCCAAGGGCGCCCTGCTGCTCGACTCGCTGTTGTCGCTGAACGAGCCTGGCCTCGACTATCCCGACACCGGCGACATCGTCGCCGACCTGCGCGCGCAGATCGGCGCGGCCGTCGACCTGCTGGCCACGCCACCCTTCGGCCCCTTGTACAAGGCCCTGATCGGCGAGGCCCAGCACAATCCCGAGGTCGCCGCCGCACTCAACGAGCGCTTCATCACCCCGCAGGCGGACAAGACCGTCGCCCGGTTGAAGGCGGCCCGCGACCAGGGCCAGCTGTCGCGCGGCTTCGACCTCGACCTGGCGATGGCGATCCTGTCCGGCCCGCTGTACTTCCAGCTCCTGATCACTCAGGAACAACTGACCCATGAGTACGTCGACCGGATCCTCGACGCTCTCTTCACCGGGATGGGGCCCTCGCCAGGCTCGTCGGTTTCATGAGCGCCGGGGAGCCCGCTACGGGAGGTCGACGCCGGCCGAGCGCATCCTTGCCTCGAACAGCTCATCCAGCCGAGCCCAGGCCGGCTTCTGCTCCTGTCCGTGGTGGCTGAGCAGGCTGTAGCGAATCGCGCCGTCGGCGCGGGCCCGGAGCCCGGCCGGGATCGGCAGCAGCGAGGAAGTGGTCGGCCGTGGCGGTGGCGAGTTCGTCGATCCGGGGGTCGTCCGGCTCCCACTCGGCGGCACACCACAGGCGCTTGACCAAGGAGACGTACCGAGGGTCGTCGAGGGCGCGCTCGACCTTGGTGACATAGTCGTCGAAGCCCTCCGGCACCAGGGCCCTGATCAGCACCAGGCCCTCCCGGGCCATCGTCACGTCGTCCGGGGTGAAGCCCAGCTCGGCGGCCACCCTGTCCAGCTTCGCGAGAACGCGGTCGGGCAGCAGGGCCCGGTCGCCGGTGGCGAGCCGGCGCAGCGTGTCGCGCCGCGCGATCAGATCGTCGATCCGGTCGGTGAGGCGCCGTCCGACGTCGACGAGCGCGGCGGCGAACCGGTCAGGGTCGGCGTCGAGTATCGCCCCGATCTCGGCCAGCGGCACTCCGGCGGCGGCCAGCGTCCGGATCTGGACCAGCCGCAGCAGGTCGGCCGATCCGTAGCGGCGGTAGCCGGAGCTGTCGCGGCGGGGTTCGTCGATCAGGCCGTGCTTGTGGTGGTGCCGGATGGTTTTCACCGTGACGCCGGCGAATGCCGCCGCCTGGCCGATCGTGACGCCCGCGTCTCGGCTCGCCTTCCCCCGCTAGGGACGGAGCACGATCTTGCCGTGAGTGTGCCGCTGTTCCAGCTCGCGGAACGCGTCCCGTACCTGCTCCAGTGGGTAGGCGCGGGCGATCGGCACCTCGAGCTCCCCGCGCGCGGCGAGCCGGGCCAGCTCGCCGACCACGACCGCGCACGCCGCGGCGCCTTCTCCGTCTGTACGCGCACCGACCTTGGCCGCGGCCTGCCAGTCGCGGATCGTGTTGATCCGCTCGGGCCGCACGCCCAACTCCACTGCCAGCTCCACGTAGCCGTCGCCGAACGTGTCGATGAACGCGTCGACCTTCCCGCCGCAGGCTCCCCGGATCCGCTCGGCCACACCCTCCCCGTACGCGACCGGAACGACACCGCGATCCTTCAGCCAAGCGTGGTTCGGCTCGCTCGCCAGCCCGATGACCGTGGCGCCGCACCGCCGCGCGAGCTGCACCGCAAGGGACCCGACGCCGCCCGCCGCACCGGACACGACGACCGTGTCGCCCGGTCCGGGGTCGACCGCGAACACGGTGGCGTACGCCGTCGTGCCGGCCACGTACAACGACCCTGCCACCTCCCAGGACAGCCCCTTCGGACGCGGGGTCAGCTGCACATCGTCCACCACGACGAACTCCGCGTGGCTCGCCCTCTTGTGAGTGAAGCCGAGGACCTCGTCGCCCACCGCGACGCCGCGCACCTCCGGACCGACCTCCACCACGATGCCGGCCAGATCACTGCCCTGCCCGGAGGGGAACGTCGCCGGCCAGCGCTCGTGCCGCGCGCCCTGCCGGATCATCACCTCGCCGGGCTGGATCCCGGCCGCACGGACCTCGACCAGCACCTGCCCGGGGCCGGGCACCGGACGCTCCACCTCCTCCACCCGCAGGACATCGATCCCGCCGTACTCGTGGAACCGCACCGCCTTCATCGCCTGATCACCGCTCTTCCTCGTTCGGACGGGCCTTCACACTGCCATCGCCCTCGATGGCCGAGGAACGGAGCGGTCTTCCTAGGACCGACGCTCCGATGATGCGGTTGACCCCGCTTAGGGAGGCTGCGCGTGCTCGGCCCCAGCACCGACACGACTCGGGCAGGGACGAGAGGGCAGGCGTTCCAGGTCGCGCGGGCGCTGGCCGGCGGCCGTGGCCCGGGCCGCGGAGCGGCTGGGCGTGGCGCCAGGCGTCGCAGTGCCGCGTGGGCGGGTGGGCCCCACGTGGCCTTGCCGCCTGGCCGACCGCGGACGCCGGCTTCGCCGATGAGGATGCCGCCAAGGGCGCGTCGCACCGCCCATCCGCGAGCACGGCGCAGGGCCGCGGCGTCCAGGGCCGGCCGGTAAGCGGAATGGAAGAGATCGGCGGTGCCGTCCGGCAGCAGGCTCCAAGCTGCGGCGAGGTCGCCGGCCGGATCGCGCGCGAAGAGGTCGCCGAAATCGATCACGCCGCAGATCGTGCCGTCAGCGGTGAGGACGTTGACCGGATGCAGGTCGCCATGGTTGAAGATGGTCGACACCGCGACGTCCGACCTAGGAAATGTGCTGATTCTGTGCCGCTGCCCGATCTAGGGTGCGGGCATGTCGTACGTGCTGCGCGGTGTTGTCGGTGACTTCGACCATCTCCGGTTCCTGTCGGACGATGTGCCGCGGGCTGTGGTGGTGCCGCTTCGGCAACGCTTGGGGCTGCTGCCGGTTACCGACGAGGTTTTCAACGAGCTGACCGACGCACGGCGGGAGGCCGGGCCGTTCACGCTCATGTCCCCGGCGTTCGCCGAGAGGCTGGAGGACTGGTCACGCGGCGGTCGAGTCGCTTACGTGGAGGCGGACTTCTGGGGTGGTGACGGCAGCCAGACCGCTGCCCTGTGGGAGAACGGCCGTCAGACCTGGGGTCCCGAGCACGCCTGGATCCCTGCGGCTGCGGGACCGTGCGAGGACTGGCCGATCAACGCCATGCTCGCGCGCCTCGGAGCGGTCGGGACGGCTGCGCTGGACCTCTTCGACGCGGTCGGCTTCGGGCAGGAGCGCGACATGGAGGGGTGGCGCCGGGCGGGCGTGCGTGCCCTGGACGCCGCCGACTACGACGCCTGGGAGGCGGCGCGCCGGGCGAAGGAGGAGGCCGATGCCCGCGCCGCCGCCGAACGTGACAGGTATGTCAGGCGTGACGATGTCCCCGTCGTACTCGACGGCAGGGCGGTGATGGAGGTGCTCGGCATCCCGTCGTCCCCGCTGGTGGGGGCCGCGATCCGGCATCTTCAGGAGGTTCACCTGGAACGCGGCTCCCTTACCCCCGACGAGGCCGCCAACGAGCTTCGCCGCTGGGCCCAGAGCCTGTGAAGTGCTCGATGAGGTCAGAGCAGCCGCATCCCCGCCGGGCCCGGCCCGGTCCCACCGATGCGCCCGCTGACCAGGCCAGCCCCCGGCGCCGACATCGGTTCCGCCATCGATACTGGACCCCAGCTCCGGCGCCCATCCGGGTCCGTCCGAGCGCTGACCGTCCCCGTCCGGCGACGTGTCCGGAATCGGCCGCGCCCGGTCCGCGAAACTGGCGGGCCGGCTAGTAGGCACCACCGGGACGCCCTACGACATTGGTCCGCATGAAGAGAGACAGCCCGAAACGGGGAAGCGGGAGCCGGTCCCCCAAGAGGACCAAAAAGGCGGCAGGCGAGCAGAGCGAGCCCATCCGTGCCCTGGTCAAGACCAAGCGGGACGCACTGCCTGTGAACGCACCGCCGCCGAGCACCCTGGCGGGACTGATGTCGTTCAGGGATGTGTCCGAGTCACATCTCCTGCCTTTTCTCGATATGAATGACCTCTTCGAGCTGGCCGCGACGAACAGCTCTTTTCTGGTCAAGGTGGCCGACTTCGTGTTCAACCCCGCCTCCGCGGGCCCCGGCAGGAGCTTACGGATCCCGCCGCCCTCCCTGGCGTCGATTCAGATCGCACCTGCCGCCCCCGGGAAGGCCGTTGATCTGTTCGAGGCGATCTTCGACGACCGGACGGAACGGGAAAAGGCCCTGTACTCCGCCGTGAAATATTGGCTCATCCACGTGGCCAGGCTCGGCCCCCGGGTGCCTCCTCGGCAGCTTCTGTGGACCTTGAAAGAAATGTACGGGCGCGGCCTGGACCGGCAACTCGTGACGGCCCACGATGAGAGATCCGATGAGTCTGAGGACACCGAGGTCGTCCCTGGGCTCTACGACGGTGCTCGCAAGCTCTTCGAGATAGCGGCCGACGTCGTCGCACCGACCGAGCTGGGCGAGGTCCAGCTTCCCGTGCTGGTCGCCGACCTCGCGGCGGCGAACGACCTGCCCATCGACCAGCAAACCTTCGACGAACTGCACGACATTATGGTCGACCTGCCCATCTGGAACAGGAATCGGGACGACCCGCTGTTCGAGGACCGGATGAACAAGCACGCAGAAGAAGCGGAAACGAAGGAGCAGCAGTGACCGGTGACCCGGTGGCCATCGCCGAGGCCGTACGCGGGAGGCTGCGTAGCAAGATCGACCTGTCCAGGGGCTGGGTGACCGCCGCCGGGCACGGCGGCCTGGACGCCGTCTATCGCCGCGGCGCCCGGCGTGACCCGCTGCCCGAGCAGGCCGGCGCCGAACCGCTGGCCTGGGCGCTGGCCCATCTGCGTGACGCCGGTGAATGCCTGGGCACCCTGAACGGCTTCCCGGCCGACGGCGCCTCCGCGCCCGTCAGAAAGGTGAGCGCGGCGATACCGCAGGCCGTCACCGCGCTGAGCCAGGCGTACGACGCCTGCCAGGACCTCGCCACGTCACCACCGCAGACCGACGCCAGGACCAAGCGGCACGCCGACGTCAGCCGGCGGCTGGACTCCATCATCAAGACCCTGGAGGACCTGCAACTCGAATGCGAGGACCTGCGCGCGAACTTCGACCTCTCCGCGCACGCCCAGCAGAACAACGCCGGGCGCGCCACGGTGCCCGCGCTCAACCGCCTGGCGCAGATCATCGACCAGGCGAAACGCTGCTGTCTCAAGGCCTCGATGGCGCTGCGGGGAGTCGCGGACGAGGCCGTCCTGGGCGCGGCAGAAGGTACGAGTGCGACCCCGTACGCCTGGCCCTTGCTGCCTTATCTCGACGATCAGGAGGTGGTGCTGGCGTATTTGGACATTCCCGCCGATGAGACGCGGCGCGACGCCACCGACGCCCTTCTCGCCCAGGCCGTGCTCGACCCGGGGAGCAGGCAGCACGTCCACGAGGCCGTCCGGGCGGTCAACGCGGAGCGGACGGCCCGGACCTGACGGCCCGTCGCTCGATCCCAGCCGCTCCATGTCGTCCTGCATCGATGGCGGAACCGATGTCGGCGCTGCGGGCTCGCCTGGTCAGCGGGTGCGTCGGCGGCGGGCGGGGTCGTCCTCGGCGGTGATGCGGGGGCCTTGCGGCGCAAGTACGGTGTGGGCTTCCGTACGATCGAGAAGGCCCTGGCCTCCGGTCTGGCCACCACCCGATCACATGCTGGCGATGAGTTTGTCCACCCTCTCGTCGACGCTACGGAACGGGTCCTTGCACAGCACGGTGCGCTGCGCCTGGTCGTTGAGCTTCAGGTGCACCCAGTCGACGGTGAAGTCGCGCCGCTTCTCCTGCGCCTTGCGGATGAACTCGCCACGCAGCCGCGCCCGGGTGGTCTGCGGCGGCACCGACTTGGCCTCGAAGATCTTGATGTCGGAGGCCACCCGCTCCACCGCGCCGCGCCGCTGCAGCAGGTAGAACAGCCCGCGCTTACGGTGCACGTCGTGGTAGGCAAGGTCGAGCTGGGCCACCCGGGGCGAGGACAGCGGCAGGTCGTACTTCTTCCGGTACCGCTCGATGAGCTGGTACTTGATGACCCAGTCGATCTCCCGGGACACCGAGTCCAGGTCGCCGGTCTCCACCGCCCGCAGCGTGCGCTCCCACAGCTCCAGCACCCTCCGCGCGATCACGTCGCCGCCCCGCTGGTCCACGAAGTCCTTGGCCTTGCCCAGGTACTCCTGCTGGATCTCCAGCGACGACGCCTCACGCCCGTTGGCCAGCCGGACCCGCCGCCGCCCGGTCATGTCGTGCGAGACCTCGCGGATCGCCCGAATCGGGTTCTCCAGGCTCATGTCGCGCATCACGATCCCGGCCTCCACCATGCGCAGCACCAGGTCGGTCGCGCCGACCTTGAGCAACATCGTGGTCTCGCTCATGTTCGAGTCGCCGACGATGACGTGCAGGCGGCGGAACCGCTCGGCGTCGCCGTGCGGTTCGTCACGGGTGTTGATGATCGGCCGGGACCGGGTCGTCGCCGACGACACCCCCTCCCAGATGTGCTCGGCGCGCTGCGACACGCAGTAGACCGCCCCCCGCGGGGTCTGCAGCACCTTCCCCGCGCCGCAGATGATCTGCCGGGTGACCAGGAACGGGATCAGCACATCGGCCAGCCGCCCGAACTCCCCATGCCGGCCCACGCAGTAGTTCTCATGGCAGCCGTAAGAGTTGCCGGCCGAGTCGGTGTTGTTCTTGAACAGGTAGATGTCGCCGGCGATGCCCTCCTCGCGGAGCCGCTTCTCAGCGTCGACGAGCAGCCCCTCCAGGATCCGCTCACCGGCCTTGTCATGGGTGACCAGCTCCACGACGTTGTCGCACTCGGGGGTGGCGTACTCGGGATGGCTGCCCACGTCCAGATACAGCCGGGCGCCGTTGGGCAGGAACACGTTGCTCGACCGGCCCCAGGACACGACCCGCCGGAACAGGTAGCGCGCCACCTCGTCCGGAGACAGCCTGCGCTGACCCCGAAAGGTGCACGTGACGCCGTACTCGTTCTCCAGACCGAAGATGCGTCGATCCATTACCTCACACTATTCTCCCCGCCCGCGCGACGGGGGAGATCGTCTTTCGTCGGACCCCGCCGGGGATTGATGTGTGGGTACCCGGAAAGCCGACGACACATGCGCCACGCGGCTGGCTTGCAACGGAGTCTGGCTGGAGCACACCGCGGCCCTTGCCGGACGATCCTCGCGGACGGCTTCTCCTGCCGCACCCAGACCGCCGCCCCCGCACCGGCCGCCAGGCCCGCCACCTGGCCGAGCTCCTGGCCACGTCGCTGTCCCGCCCCGGCCCCGGCTGAGCAAAATAACAGAGCGCGTGCTCCAAAATTGTGTATCTTTGTCAACGTGTCTCGACTGTTCAGATCCTTACGCCGGGCGCCAGTCCGTACCAGAACGCTGGCGGCGCTGGCCCTGCTCACCGTCCTGGGCTCGCTGCTCACCGCGCCCGCCGCGTCCGCCACCGCGGC